>DASXMK010000292.1:0-1945 GCA_036495705.1 Caulobacteraceae bacterium
TGCGCACTGGTGAGCCGCGTCGTGCCGGCCGCCGACCTGATCTCCGCCGCCCTGGAGGCGGCCAGAAAGATCGCGTCCTTATCGCCCAATGCGGTGATGATGACCAAAGAGATGCTCAACGCCGCCTATGAAACCCCGCTCAGCCAGGGCGTGAAGCTGGAGCGGCGCCTGTTCCACTCCCTGTTCGCGTTCGAGGACCAGAAGGAGGGCATGGCCGCCTTCGTCGAGAAGCGCCCGGCCAAGTTCACCGGGAAATAACCCTCAGCCTCCGGTCTTGCGGTAGTCGACGTCATCCCAGGTCAGCGCCTCCATCTGTTTGCGCCTGGGGCCCAGGTAGCCGAACAGGAAAGCGGCGACCTTGCGCATCTGGATCTCTTCGCTGCCCTCGGTGATGCGATAGCGGCGGTGGTGGCGATAGATGTGCTCGAACGGCTTGTGCCGCGAATAGCCGATGCCGCCGTGGACCTGCATGGCCCGGTCGGCGGCCTCGCAGCACAGGCGGTTGCCCCAGTAGTTGCACATCGAGACCTTGTCGGAGATCTGCCGCTCGACCTCCTTGTGCTCCATGCGGTCCATCTCCCAGGCGGTCTTGCGGATCAGCAGGCGCAGCATCTCGGCCTGGGTGGCGAGCTCGACCAGCGGCCACTGGATGGCCTGGTTCTCGGCCAGCGCCTTGCCGAACGGCTTGCGCGCCCGCGCGTATTTGACGCTCTCCTCGATGCAGAACACCGCCGCCCCCAGCGATGAGGCCGCCTGGCGGATGCGGTTCTGGTGCACGAAGGACTGGCCAAGGCCCAGGCCCCGGCCCTCCACGCCCCAGATGGCGTCGTCGCTGATCCAGATATTATCCAGGCTCACCCGCGGGTGGTCGGTGGGCATGTTGAAGGTCCACAGATACTCCTCGATCTTGACCCCCGGATCGCTGGCCGGAACCAGGAACACGGTGATCCCGGCGGCGTCGCCATCCTCGCCGCTGGTGCGCGCGAAGACCATGATGTGGGTGGCCGCGTGCATGCCGGTGGTCCACATCTTCTCGCCGTTGATCCGCCAGCCGGGGACGCCGTCCTTGTCCTCGCGCACGGCGCGGGTCTCCATGTGGGTGGCGTCGGAGCCGTGGTGCGGCTCGGTCAGGCCAAAACCGGAGCGGATTTCGCCTCTCTGCAGGGCCTCGCCATAGCGCTCGTACTGGGCGTTGGTGGCGAACTCCTTGAACATGATGATGAACGGGTTGTTGCCGACGATGGAGTGTTCGGTCTGCAGGTCGTTGTGCAGGCCCAGGCCTTTGGCGGCGAGGTGCTCACGGATCACCGCCATGTCGAGATTGGTCCCGCCCTTGCCGCCCCACTCCTTGGGCCAGCCATAGCGCAGGTGACCGGCGGCGTCGGCCCGGCGGCGGGCCTCGCCGAGCAGCGCCTCCCAATCCTTGCGCGGCAGGCCCTGGTTGTCCCAGTCGGTGCGCGCGTGCTCACGGCGATGGTCGAAGAAGCGAATGTTGTCGTCGGCTCGCTCCAGCGGCTTGATCTCGGCCTCGATGAACGCGTCGAGCACGGCCAGATAGTCGGTGAGGTCCTTGGACAGGGAGAAATCCATAGGGGTTGTCCTTCTTCAATCCTTGGCGGCGCGCTCGGCCAGGGCGGCGCGATAGCCCCAGTAGGTCGGCTGGTCGACAGCGAGCTTGGCCAAGGTCACGGCCCACAGGTGATCGACGAGGCCCGGGGTCTCCAGGCCTATTTCGCCGGCCGCGATGCGGCGGCACAGTTCGGTGTTGAGCGCCGCCAGATCGCCCTCGGCGTGCAGCAGGCCGACCAGCCGGGCGTGCTCCTCGGCGGCGGCCGGCGGATCGTCCTTGATCTGTCGGCGGCTCATCTCCATGGCGTTGGCGCAGACCCTGAGGTTGAAGGCCAGATGGCCGCTGGCGGCCGGGGCGGCGATCTCACGCAAGAAG
>DASXMK010000293.1:0-1683 GCA_036495705.1 Caulobacteraceae bacterium
CTACATCATGTCGCGCAACGCCGTGGCCGACCTCGAACGCCGGCACGACCTGCGGGCGATCCTGGCCCGTCCCCAGCTGGACTTCCTGGCCCGTTTTCCCCGCCCCTTCCAGCGCAGCAATTTCGAAGACCTGTATCGCGAATATCCAAGGTTCGTGACCGTCGGCTACGATGGCCTGACCGGGATCAGCGTTCTGCGGGTCAAGGCTTTCCGGGCCGAGGACGCCGCCGCCCTGGCCTCGGCGCTGCTGGAAGGCGGCGAAGCCGTGGTCAACCGGCTGAATGACCGGGCGGCGGCCGACGCTCTGGAGGACGCGCACCGGCAGGTGGCGGAATCCGAGACTCGGGTGATCGATTCCGAAGCCGCGCTCACCCAGTTCCGCAACCGCGAACGGCTGATCGATCCGTCCCGCGTCTCTCTGGCCGGCCTCGACTTGACCGGAAAGCTCGAGCTGCAGCTGGATACGCTTAGGGCCGAACGCAGCGCTCTGGCCGCCTCGGCCCCGGCCAGCCCGCAGTTGGCGGTGATGGACCGCCAGATCCACGCCTTCGAAGCCCAACTGGACGCCGAGCGCGCCAAGATGGCCGGCGACAACAGTTCGCTGGCCCCCAAGATCGGCCAATACGAACGCCTGGTCCTGGACCGCGAGTTCGCCGCCAAGGAGCTGACCGTCACCTCGACGGCGCTGGAGGAGGCGCGGGACGAGGTCCGCCGCAAGCGACTCTATCTCGAGCGCGTCGTGCCGCCCAACGTGCCCGACACGCCGTTGCTGCCCAAGCGGCTGTTCTCCATCGCCATGGTGTTCGTCACCGCGCTGCTGATCTACGCCACGGTGGCGCTGGTCGTCGCCGGCCTCAAGGAACACGGGCAGTCCGAACTCGAGCTACCCTTAACCCCGCTCATCCCCCGCGAAAGCCGATGCTCGTTGTCCGCAAACTGGCCAAGCATTTCATGCGCGACGGCCGGCCGCACCGGCTGTTCCGGGATCTCTCCTTCACCCTTGCGCCGTCCGAGCGGCTGGCCATCCTCGGGCGCAATGGCCAGGGAAAATCGACTCTGATCAAGATCCTGGGCGGAGTCCTGGCCCCGACCGCCGGCGATGTGCGCTGGACCATGAGCCCGTCCTGGCCCCTGGGCTTTGGCGGCGCCTTCCAGGGCGCCCTGACCGGGGTCGACAATATCCGCTTCCTGGCCCGCATCTACGATCGTCCGATCAGCCAGATGATGCATCAGGTGGAATCGTTCGCCGAGCTCGGTGATGCCCTGACCATCCCGGTGAAGTACTATTCCACCGGCATGCGCGCCCGCCTGGCCTTCGGCATGTCCCTGGCGATCGAGTTTGATTGCTATCTGATCGACGAGGTTATCGCCGTCGGCGACGCCCTGTTCCGGCGCAAATGCGAGGTGGAGCTGTTTGAAAAACGGCGGGAACGCTCGTTCGTCATCGCGTCGCACGATCTGGGCTTCATCAAGGAAACCTGTGGCCGGGCCTTGATCATCGAATCCGGCCGAACGGTGCTCTACGACAACCTCGACGAGGCGATCGACGTCTACGGCGCCTCGGTCTGACTGCGCGAAGCCCCCTCCACCCCTTCGGGGTCCCCCTCCCCCCGTGGGGGAGGAGAGCGCCGGCTCTCTCTCCCCCCGCTGGGGGGAGTACGGCCGATAGGCCGGGAGGGGGGC
>DASXMK010000294.1:0-4599 GCA_036495705.1 Caulobacteraceae bacterium
ATTCGCTCTATGTCGACTATGCAAAGCACGGCCGGGGCGTCGGCTTGGCTCTGCTCGCCTATATCGAGGCGATCGCCGATGCGCCGATCTCACTGAAGGTCCAGACCCGGAATCTGCAGGCGCGTGAGTTCTATGAGCGAAGGGGCCTTAGGATCATTGAGGAAGGCGAGGATTCTGACCAGTCTCAGTGGGTGCGCATGGCCCGCTAAGAGGCTGGACGGCTTGAGACCAGATCAGGCCCTCGGGTGAGCCTTGGCGTAGGCGCCCATCAAGGCGGCGGCGTCCACCGCCGTGTAGCGCTGGGTGGTCGAGAGGCTGGCGTGACCGAGCAGTTCCTGGATCGAGCGCAGGTCCGCCCCGGCGCCCAGAAGGTGGGTGGCGAAGGAGTGCCGCAGGGCGTGGGGCGAGGCGCGGTCGGGCAATCCCAGGCGCCCGCGCAGGCGCTGCATCAGGGCCTGGACCTGGCGCGGCCGCAGGGGTCCGCCGCGGGCGGCGCGAAATAGGGCCTCATCCGCCGACAGCGCCCGGGGCAGCGCGGCGACGTAGGCGTCGACCGCCTCGCGCACCGCTGGCAACACCGGGGCCAGCCGAGTCTTGCCGCCTTTGCCGGTGATGCGCAGGGCCTCGGCCAACGGCGCGTCGCCGCGCTTGAGCGACAGGGCCTCGGAAATCCGCAGGCCGCAGCCCCACAGCAGGGTCAGGACCGCTTCGTCGCGCAGGGCGATCCAGGCCGGGGCGTCGCGCTCCATGCCGGCCTCCGCCAGAAGGCCCGCCGCCTGGTCCTCGCTCACCGGGCGCGGCGCGCCGGGCCTGATTCGCGGCCCGCGCACCAGGGCGATGGCGGTGTTGGCCACGCCCAGGCGCAAGTCCAGGAAACGGTGGAAGGCGCGAATGGCCGACAGGGCCTGGGAGGCCGACCGCGCGCTCAGGGGGTGCTCGCCGCCCCGGCGCGCGGCGAGATAGGCGCGCAAATCAGCCGCCTTCACCTGGCCAAGGTCCGACAAGGCCACCAAGGCGCCGAAATGCCGCTCGAGGAAGGCCAGGTAGGCGCGCACGCAGGCGCCATAGGCCTGGCAGGTGCGCACGCTGGCTCGCCGCTCATGCTCCAGATGCCGGATGAACTCGGTCAGGGCCTCGGCGCCGGTCATCAGGCCCTCGAGCAGGATGGTTTGAGACGGAATCGGCTTAAAGCTGAATTATGCTCTGGATTCAAAAGTGCAGAGCCTGATTCAGCCCTTACATCTGTCCCGTTCAAGACCATCAGGCTCTGGGCCAGCGCTCGGCCGTGCGCTCGACGACCCGGCCCAGGAATGTGACCAAGTCTGACCCCATGTCGGCGGTGAAGGCATCGCCTTCGGCCCCGGCGAAAGCCAGCACGCCGTGGTTCGGCCCGATAGCCAGACGCACCAGGGCGACGCTGCCCACGATTGGGGCCAGGTCGCCGAACAGGCCCGCGGCCGTCGGGGCCCGGCCCATGCGCACGTTCCGTCGCCGGCCGAGGATCATGTCCACCTGACCTTCGGTCAGGGTCCGCCAACCTGCCGGCGCCCCGGCGCCGGCCTCCAGCGCCACCACCCCGGTCAGGAGGCCAAACTGCAGTCGGGCGATCGCATCCACGCGCCGGGCCAGGTCGGTTTGATCCACGGCCTCGATGAGATCGATGACCGAGGCGTGGGTCCGGGTCTGGGCGGCGAAATTGGCCCGCGAAATGGCCTCCAGGCGCTTACGATGGCTGGATTCACGGGCGTGCGCCGCCGTCGCGCGGGACAAGGCCACGGGTCCGAAATCAATGATGTTGGCCGCATCGAGCCTCAAGCCCAGCTCGGCCAACAAATCCTGATCGGCGAGGACCAGATCGCGGTGGGCGCGAAACAGCGCCCTGACCGTCTCGGTCTCATCCACCGCCTCCGAGCGCGCGGCTCCTGCTGCGTCCATGTCTTTCCCGCCCCCCTGGCGAATGCGGCGCCCGCTCCCACGGCCCGACGTCGACCATCAAACCCGGCCACGGTTAACGGCCGCTTGAAGCCGGAGCGAAAACCTTCGAAGACCGGTACATGGGCCAGGAAGGCGTCGGTCGCATCGGCACGGTGGGCGGTTCGGGCCGCATCGCCAGGGTGCTTCTTCCGCTGCCGCTGCCCGAAGCCTTCGATTACCTCGAGCCGGATGAGATTGAGCTGGCGGTGGGCGACCTCGTGGCCGTTCCGCTGGGGCCGAGGCTGGTGCGCGGTGCGGTGGTCGAACTGAAGGATGCGGCTGGGGCCAATCGATTGCTCAAGGCGGTGGCCGAGCGTCTGGATGAACCGCCGCTGCCGCCGCGAACCCTGGAATTCCTGCAGTGGGCCGCCCGCTACGCCGCCGATACGCCGGGCAGGCCCCTGGCCATGGCCATGCGAGGTCTCCGCGCTGCGCGGCCCGCGCCGCAACGGCGGTTGGTGGCCACGGGTGCGACCCCGTCCCGCCTAACTCCGGCCCGCGCCCGCGTCCTGGCGGCGGCGATCGAACCCCTGCCGGCGGCCGCACTGGCCCGCGCCGCCGAGGTATCGGCCGGCGTCCTAAAGCCCTTGATCGCCGAAGGCGTGCTGGCCGTCTGGACCGGACCCGAAGCCGCGCTCGACCAACCCGATCCGGCGCGGCCGGGGCCCGTGCTCGATCTCAGCCAGGCGGCCGCAGCCGCGGCGCTTGGCGACGTGATCGTCGCCGGCGAATTTTCTGCCGTCCTGCTGGACGGCGTCACCGGCTCGGGCAAGACCGAAGTCTATCTGGAGGCGGTCGCCGCCGCCCTGCTCCGGCGATCGTCCGCCCAAGTGCTGGTGCTGTTGCCGGAAATCGCCCTTACGGGCGCGGTTATCGAGCGCTTTGCACATCGCTTCGGAGCCCCGCCGGCGGAATGGCACTCAGGCGTCGCGCCCGCCCGTCGGCGCGCGGTCTGGGAGGCGGTGGCCAGGGGCGAAGCGCGCATCGTCGTCGGCGCCCGATCGGCTTTGTTCCTGCCTTTCACCGATCTTGGCCTGATCGTCGTCGATGAGGAACACGACGGGGCCTACAAACAGGAAGACGGCTTCGTCTATCACGCCCGCGATCTGGCCGTGGCCCGCGCCAAGATCGAACGCTGCCCGGTGGTGCTGGCTTCGGCGACGCCGTCGCTGGAGACCCTGTGGAACGCCCAGACGGGCCGCTATCGCTGGCTCAAGCTGGCCGGGCGTCATGGCGCCGCGGTGATGCCGCATATCAGCCTGGTCGACCTGCGCGCCTCCCCCCCTGAGCGTGGCGAATGGCTCTCCGCGCCGCTGAAGTCGGCCATGGCCGAGACCCTGGCGCACGGCGAGCAGAGCCTGCTGTTCCTCAATCGCCGAGGCTACGCCCCGCTGGTGTTATGCCGGGCCTGCGGAGAGCGGCTCAAGGCCCCCGACTCCGACTCCTGGCTGGTGGAGCATCGCTACAGCGGTCGCCTCGTCTGCCATCTGACCGGCTATTCCATCCCCAAGCCTCGCCGCTGCCCGCATTGCCAGGCGGAGGACTCTCTGGTTTCGGTGGGGCCGGGTGTGGAGCGGGTCGCGGAGGAGGCGGCGCGACTGTTTCCGGAAGCGCGTCTGGCGGTGTTCTCTTCGGATACGGTCAGCGACGCGGCCTCCGCCCGCGCCCTGATCGGGGCCATGTCCGCCGGCGAGATCGATATCCTCATCGCCACCCAGGCGGCGGCCAAAGGCCACGATTTCCCAGGCCTCACCCTCGTGGGCGTCGTCGACGCAGACCTTGGCTTGCGCGGCGGCGACCTGCGGGCCGCGGAGCGCACGTTCCAGCTCCTGACTCAGGTTTCGGGCCGGGCGGGCCGGCGTGAGCGCCCCGGACGCGCGCTCATACAAACCTGGTCGCCGGATCATCCGGTCATGGCGGCCCTGGCCGCGGGCGACCGCGACGCCTTCGCCGCCGTGGAGCTTTCCGAACGTCGCGCTGCGGGCCTTCCGCCCTTCACCCGCCTGGCGGCGGTGATCGCGTCCGGACCGGAAATGGCGGCCCTCGGCGCTTTCTGCGAGGTCATGGCCCGCGCCGCGCCCAATGCCGACGGCGTAGAAGTCTTTGGCCCCGCCGATGCGCCTCTCGGCCTAGTGCGCGGACGCCGGCGCAAGCGGTTTCTGGTGCGCGCCGAACGGACGGTTGATCTGGGAGCTTATATGGACGCCTGGCGCGCCAGGGTGCGTCCGCCGGGGATCATTCGCCTCACCGTCGACATCGATCCCTACAGCTTTCATTGAGCGATGACGGCGGATGATGATGCGTTGCACGCCAAATTCTTGTCATATTCCGCCAACACGCGTCATCGAACGCTTGATGGCGGGGTCGGCCTTTGGGAGGATCGACCTGTGCTTAACCTTCAATTCAAGCTGACGCGAAGGCGCTTGCCGTCGCACCTGCGGTATTGGCGGCCTCAACTTCGATTTCGCATCGTTTCAGCTTTAATGCGGTTGGATGAAAACCAGACTGAAACTTGGCAGAGGCCAGTACAGGCCGTTATGTCGCGAGCAAAATCTGGCCATACGTAGGTATTGAGCGAGGTGATGACCGGCCATACGCCACGGTTATCCACAGCCGAGTCCGCCT
>DASXMK010000295.1:0-5369 GCA_036495705.1 Caulobacteraceae bacterium
CGAAGGCGCGATCACGCTGATCGGCGACGAGCCGGTCGCCCCCTACCAGCGCCCGCCGCTCTCCAAGGCCTGGCTGAAGGGCGAGGCCGACGCCGAGGCCCTGATCCTCAAACCGGAGAGCTTCTACGCCGAGGCCGGCATCGAACTGATGACCGGCCGGCCGGTAACGGAAATCGACCTTGGCGCCCACGCCGTCCGGCTGGGGGACGGCGACCCCCTCGCCTTCGACAAGCTGATTATCGCCACCGGGGCCAAGGCCCGCACTCTGGCCATCCCCGGGGCCGAGCTCGACGGCGTCCTCACCCTGCGCTCGGCCGCCGACGCCGAGGCGCTGAAAGCGCGGCTCGGGCCCGGCCAGCGCCTGGCGGTGATCGGCGGCGGCTATATTGGCCTGGAGGTGGCGGCCTCAGCCCGGGCCCTGGGGGCCGAGGCGGTGGTGATCGAAAAAGAGCCGCGCATCCTGGCGCGGGTGGCCTGCCAGGTGCTGTCGGACTTCTTCGCCGGCTATCACGCCGCCCGCGGCGTCGCCTTTGAGGTCGGGGCCGACGTGCAGGCTTTCGAAGGCGCCGGCGGCCACGTCACCGGAGTGCGCCTGGGCGATGGCCGGGTGATCGCCTGCGACGTGGTGCTGATCGGCGTCGGGGCCCCGCCGGAGGCCGAGCTCGCCCAGCGCGCCGGCCTGCCCTACACGGGCGGCATTGTCGTCGATGAGAACGCGCGCACCGCCGATGCAGATGTCTTCGCCATCGGCGATGTCACCTGGCGGCCGATGCCGGCCTATGGGCGCATGTTCCGCCTGGAGAGCGTCGCCAATGCCCTCGAACAGGCCAAGCAGGCGGCCGCGGCCATCGTCGGGCGCCCGACCCCGGCCCCGGAAGTGACCTGGAACTGGTCCGACCAATACGACATCAAGTACCAGTTCGCCGGGGTGCCGTTCGACGCCGACCAGGTGCTGGTGCGCGGCGACCCGGCGATGGCGAAATTCGGGGTCTTCCACCTCAAGGCCGGGGTCATCCAGGCCGTCGAGGCGGTCAACGCGCCGGCCGAGTTCATGGGCGGCAAACTGCTCATCGGCCAGCGGCGGCCGGTCGATACGGCGAGACTTGCGGACGTTTCGGTTTCCATGAAAGAGGTCGCGGCCTAGAAGGTCGCTCGCACGGGGAGTCCATGGCCAAAATCACCTACATCGAGTTCGACGGGACCGAACACGTCGTCGACGTGAAGAACGGCCTTTCGGTCATGGAAGGGGCGGTGAAGAACAACATCCCCGGCATCGACGCCGACTGCGGCGGGGCCTGCGCCTGCGCCACCTGCCACGTCTATGTGCAGGGCGACTGGCTGGCGAAGACCGGCGACAAATCGGCCATGGAGGAGTCGATGCTCGACTTCGCCGAGAACGTCGAGGACAACTCGCGACTGTCGTGCCAGATCAAGGTCAGCGACGAACTCGACGGCCTGACCGTGAAGATGCCGCAAAGCCAGCACTAGGCTTCGTAGGAGCGGTGCTCCGTTCGGCCGGGTCAACGCCCGCTAACCAACTGTTGCGAACGTCCAGAACGTCGGTTTCCAGCAAGGGTGTGGGACCATTCCAACCCAACCCAGACGACCCGCGGGCTCGCTTACTCAGGAAACTGCCCGCTGCTCAGATGTTCGTGCGCGATCAGCCAACCACGGTGAGGATCGCGACGGAGAATTCGGGTTCCGCGGCCGGCTCCGCCTACGCCTTCGCCGCGAACCTCGCCGGACCACGAGAACCTGTAGATGACCGCTGCAAAGGTTTCGGATTCCGCGATCCACGTCGAAGCTGAGCTCGAATAATTGTAGTCGCTGACGAGCTTCCAGCTTGAAGTCATCATCGATGCAAAGGCGTCTTTTCCCTGGAGGAACGCGCCATTGCTGTAGAAGAACACGACGTCCTCTGCGATCAGGCTCAGTGAAGCGTCTATGTCCTGGCGGATCAGCGCAGCCGTGAACTCAGCCGTGCACTCTTGGGGAGATCGCATGTTCATCGAGGCTAGTTCCCAGGCTGGGCGCGCAGAGGTTCAGCCTCGCATTGGGTTAGGGTGCATTCAACGACGATTGCACCGAGCGGCGGGGCTGCTAGATTGCCCCGGCAAACAAGGCGCTCTGTCGATGTTGATGTCCAATCGCTTGCGGCCCTGAGGCTTAAAGCCGCTCCGCCCTCTTCGTGAGCCCGCGCTCCTGCGCGCCGGCGAACTCCCAGCGATTGGACCTATCCCATGCCTGAACCCACCCCATTCGAGGGCCTCAACGCCGTCCTCGCCCATCTGACAGAAAAGGTCGGCGAGATCCTCGGCGAAAACCTGACCGGCCTCTATTTGCAGGGCTCGTTCGCCGTCGGCGACGCCGACGAGATGAGCGACTGCGATTTCATGGCCGTGATCGCCCGCGATTTGACGACCGACGAACGCACGGCCCTTGAGGCCATGCACGTCGCCATCCATGACCTGCCGTACGAGCCGTGGCGCCACCGGCTGGAAGGTTCCTACGCCCCGGTGGCGATCATCCGTCGGCTGACGGACGAGCCGCGCGATCCGCCGGTCGAGCCGCGCGGACCGGGCTGGGCCGACGGCGGCCTGGGCGGGGCGGCGGCGCGATACTACCCGTTCGTCTACCTCGACCACGGGGCCAAGGCGCTGATCCGCTCCGAGCACGACAACAGCCAGGTGGTGCGCTGGTCGCTGCGCGAGAAAGGCGTGGTGCTGGCCGGCCCCGATCCCAAGTCCCTGATCGACCCGGTGACCCCGGAGATGCTGCGGGCCGAGGTGCGCGCGACTATGGACCTGGCCCTGGCGCTCGGCCTGGAGCCGATGAGCCTGAAGGCCTGGCAAAGCTTCTGGGTCGGCCTTTACTGCCGCATGCTGCACACCCTTGTTACCGGCCAAGTGTGGTCGAAGAAGGCCAGCGCGACCTGGGCCCGGAGCCATCTGGAGCCCGAATGGGGCCCGCTGATCGCCCGGGCGCAAGCAATCAAGGAGGGCGATCGCGCCGTGGCCATGGAGCCGGCCGATCCGGCCGAGGTGGCGGCCACGCGGGCTTTCGTGCGCCACGTCATCGAGCGCGCCGATCACGAGATGCATGCGCGGGAGCTGATCGCCCGGCGGCTGGCCGAAAAGCATCGCGGCGGACGGGCGAACTATGGCGACGGGCCGGTGCGGTCCACCGGTCCCGGACGGTCTGGCTTCACGCCGCCGACGATTCGCCCGGGCGGGAGGGGCAGACGCGGGTAGGGACTCTTTTCGCTTGCATTATATAGCCGAATGGTTATGAGTTAGGTTCATAGCCAACAAGTTATTGAACATGACGCCAGAGCCCCACGATCTTCTGTTCCGGTCATTGGCCGATCCGACCCGGCGCGCGATTTTCGAGCGCCTGTGCCGCCAAGGCGAACAGACGGTGGGGGCTCTGACGGCGGTGTCCGGAATCTCCCAGCCGGCGGTGTCAAAGCACCTGGGGCTGCTGAAGCAGGCGGGGCTGGTGCGCGACCGCCCGGACGGCCGGCGGACGCACTACAGCGCCCTCCCCGCCGCCCTAACCCCCTTGACCGACTGGACAAGCCAGATGGCCGGCTTCTGGCAGGGCCGGTTCGACGACCTCGAGGATTTGTTGAAAAGGATGGACCAATGACCGACACGACCACCGAAACCCTTTCCGTCGAAGTTGAACGCGAGATGCCGTTTCCGCCGGAAAAGATCTGGCGGGCGCTCACCGAGCCGCACCTGATCGAGGCGTGGCTGATGAAGAACGATTTCCAGCCAGCCGAGGGCCACCGGTTCAAGTTCACCGCCGATTGGGGCTCGGTCGATGGTGAAGTGATGGCCGTCGAGCCGCACCGGACGCTGGCCTACACCTGGGCCGCCTTTGGCCTTGGCACTGTGGTCACCTGGACCCTGACCCCGACGAACACGGGAACTCACCTGCGCATGGTGCAGGCGGGCTTCCGGCCGGATCTGCAGCAGGCGTACCGCGGCGCCACGGCCGGCTGGCCGAGGTTCTTCACCGCTCTGGAACAGGTGGTGGCGGGGATGGATTGAACCGTTCTCGGAGCCACCTGAAGGAGAAGCGGCAATGGATATGAGCGCATCGCAAAAGTCACCCTCCGAGCTGATCGATGGGCGAATCCACGAGCTTGGCGACTGGCGGGGTGAGATGCTCGGCCGGCTGCGCGGCCTGATCCGGGAGGCCGACCCGGAAGTCGTCGAGACCTGGAAGTGGCGCGGGGTTCCGGTGTGGGAGCACGACGGCATGATCTGCACCGGCGAGACCTACAAGAACGTGGTCAAGCTGACCTTCGCCAAAGGCGCGGCGCTCAGCGACCCGGCCGGCCTGTTCAACTCAAGCCTGGAGGGGAACGTCCGGCGCGCCATCGATGTCCACGAAGGCGAGAAACTGGACGCGGCGGCGTTCAAAGCCCTGGTCCGCGACGCGGTGAGCCTGAACAGGTCCAAGGGTAAGCGCTAAACGCCCCTCCACCGCTTTCCGGTCCCTGGACCGGCTTGACGGCGCGGACTGGCCTGTTAACGTCGCCTGGATATTTTACATTCAAAATATTTAAGCCTGCGCTTAGCTCTTGGGCGTGGGCTGGCAGGAGAACGGGTCGTGACGGGCGGAAATCTTCGATGGTCTCGGCGCCGCCTGCTGGGCGCGACCGCTGGCGCGATCCCGCTTGCCGCCGGCTTTGGCACAATCGCTCGGGAGAGAGTGGTGGGTGAGATCAAAACCTATCGCGGCATCCGCTACGGTCACGCCGAGCGGTTTGCCCAACCGGAACTTGTTCCCTTCAGCGAAGCTCTGCTGTCCGATCAACGCGGCCCGATCTCGCCGCAGCGGCCCTCACGATTGGCCATGGCGATGGGTCCGCTGCCGGCGAACCATCAGGATGAGCACTGTCAGGTGCTGTCCGTTTTCACGCCGTCGCGCGTCGGCAAGCGCCCGGTAATGGTGTTCCTGCATGGCGGCGCCTACATCACCGGCGGCGGCGAACTGGCTTGGTATGACGGCGATAAGCTGGCCGCCGAGCAGGACGTAGTGGTCGTGCCGGTCACGTCGCGCCTAGGGGCGCTCGGTTATTTGCTGATGCCGGGAAGCGATGGGCCGAGCCCGGGCATGAGCGATCAGGTCACCGCCCTCAAATGGATAAGGGCCAACATCGCCTCATTCGGCGGCGACCCGGACAATGTCACCGTGTTTGGCCAATCAGCCGGCGGACTTTCCATTTTGGCCATGCTCGCCTGTGGCCATGGTGGCGCGCTTTTCCGTCGCGGCATTTTGCAAAGCAGCGGCGCCGCCGCTCCGGATAAGCGCGCGCAGTGCGATGAGGTCTCCAGTACCTATCTGGGCCTTCTGAG
>DASXMK010000296.1:0-3724 GCA_036495705.1 Caulobacteraceae bacterium
AAGCCTGTTCGATGGCGGGATCATCGCCGCCGCCGCTGTCGACGCGCTGCGCAAACTCGATCCGCGCGCGCTGATGAAGAACCCAGTTATTTTCGTGACCGAAGTCGTGTCGGCGCTCGTCGCCTTGCTTTTCCTGCGCGACCTCGCCGCCCATAACGGCGACGCGGCTTTCTCTGGCCAGATCGCCGCCTGGCTGTGGTTCACAGTGCTATTCGCCAATTTCGCCGAAGCGGTCGCGGAAGGCCGTGGCAAGGCGCAAGCGGACGCCCTACGGCGCACGCGCAGCGACACCCACGCGAAGCGCTACATCCACCCGGAGAATTTGAACGGTCTCGTGGAAGGCGTCAACGCGCTCGACCTGCGGGTCGGCGACGTGGTCCTGGTCGAAGCCGGCGAGATCATTCCCGGTGACGGCGAAATCATCGAGGGCGTGGCGTCGGTCAACGAGGCGGCGATCACCGGAGAATCCGCGCCGGTGATTCGCGAGTCCGGCGGCGACCGCTCGGCCGTCACCGGCGGCACCACCGTGGCCTCGGACTGGATCAAGGTTCGCATCACCGCGGCCTCCGGCCAGACCTTCCTAGATCGGATGATTGCCATGGTCGAGGGAGCGGAGCGGCGCAAGACGCCCAATGAACTGGCCCTCACCGTGCTCCTCGCCGGCCTGACCGTGATCTTCCTGATCGCGACCACAACCTTGCTGGGGCTGGGCCAATACTCGGGCGTGAAGCTCGATCCGCTGGTCCTGGGCGCGCTGTTCATCTGCCTGATTCCGACCACGATCGCCGGGCTGCTTTCGGCCATCGGCATCGCCGGCATGGACCGGCTGCTCAAGTTCAACGTGCTGGCCACGTCGGGCCGCGCCGTCGAAGCGTCGGGCGACGTGGACACCCTGCTGCTCGACAAGACCGGCACCATCACCCACGGCAACCGCATGGCCACCGAGATCGTCCCGGCCCCCGGCGTGCGCGTGGAGGCGGCGATCGGCGCCGCGATGATGGCCTCCCTGGCCGACGAAACCGCGGAAGGGCGGTCGATCATCGATCTGGCGCTGGAGAAGGGCCAGACCGGCGTGGCGCCAGAAGGCTCGACGCCAGTCCCGTTCAGCGCCACGACCCGGCTCTCGGGACTCGACGCCGGAGCCGACAGCTGGCGCAAGGGCGCGGTTGACGCGGTCCTCAAGACCATCGGCATGACCCCCGCTCAGGTCCCGGCCGAGGTCAACAGCGCCATCGATCGCATCGCCCGCTCGGGCGGCACGCCGCTGGCGGTGTGTCAGAACGGGGTGCTGATGGGCGTCATCCACCTCAAGGACGTGGTCAAGGCCGGGGTGAAGGAGCGCTTCGCCGACTTGCGCCGCATGGGCCTGCGCACGGTGATGATCACCGGCGACAACCCGATCACCGCCGCCGCCATCGCCTCGGAGGCCGGGGTCGATGACTTCCTGGCCGAGGCCACGCCCGAGGACAAGCTGCGCCTGATCCGCGAGTAGCAATCGAAAGGCCGGCTGATCGCCATGTGCGGCGACGGCTCCAATGACGCCCCGGCCCTGGCTCAGGCCGATGTCGGCGTGGCCATGCAGACCGGCACCCAAGCCGCGCGCGAAGCCGGCAACATGGTCGACCTCGATTCCGATCCAACCAAGATCATCGAGATCGTCGAAGTCGGCAAACAGATGCTGATCACCCGCGGGGCGCTGACCACCTTCTCCATCGCCAACGACGTGGCCAAATATTTCGCCATCATCCCGGCGATCTTCGTGGTCTCGCTGCCGACCCTCGCCGCCCTCAACATCATGCAGCTCAGAAGCCCACACAGCGCCATCCTGTCTGCGATCATCTTCAATGCCCTGATCATCATCGCACTGGTGCCGCTGGCTCTGCGCGGCGTGCGCTTCCGGCCGATCGGCGCCTCGCGGCTGCTGCAGCGCAACCTGCTGATCTATGGGCTGGGCGGCCTCATCGCCCCGTTTGTCGGCATCAAGATCGTCGACCTGATCATCACCACCATCGGCCTGGCCTGAGGAGGCGCTGACCACCATGCTTTCCGACATTCGCCCCGCCATCGTTTCGACCGTCCTGTTCACCCTGGTTCTCGGCCTCGGCTATCCGCTGGCGATCACGGCGATCTCGCAAGTGGCGTTTCCGTACCAGGCCAACGGGAGCCTGGTCCGGGACAAGGCCGGGCACGTGGTCGGCTCGGCGCTGCTGGCCCAGCCGTTCGCCAAGGACCAATACCTGCATCCGCGGCCGTCGGCGGCCGGGACCAACGGCTACGATCCGACCAGCTCCGGGGGCTCCAACTACGGGCCGCTCAATCCTGACCTGGCTAAACGGGTCAAGGCTGACGCGGCGGCATTGCGCAAGTCCACGGGTTCGGAGGAGATTCCGGACGACGCCATCACCACCTCGGGCTCGGGTCTGGATCCGGATATATCGCCGGCCTACGCCCGGCTTCAGGCTGACCGGATCGCCCGCGCACGCGGCCTCCAGCCGGATCCTGTTCGGAACCTGATTGAGGCCAACGTCGAGCCTCCCTTCCTGGGCTTCATCGGCCAGCCGACGGTCAATGTCCTGGCTGTGAACCGCGCCCTCGACGAACGGTACCCAATGGCTCACCCTTAGCGGGTGATGACGGTCGCCGAACCGGTCAGGCCAGATCCTGACGCCCTGCTGGCCGAGGCCAAGCGCCAGGGCCGGGGACGGCTGAAGGTCTACCTCGGCATGGGCCCCGGGGTCGGCAAGACCTACGAAATGCTGAGCGCCGGCCGCCGCCGCCAAAGCGAGGGCGTCGATGTGGTCGTGGGCGTGGTCGAGACTCATGGGCGCAAGGAGACCGAGGCCCTGCTCGAGGGTCTCGAAGTGCTGCCGCGCGCGCCGATTGTCTATCGGGACCGGCAGTTGATGGAGTTCGACCTCGACGCCGCCCTCGGGCGGCGGCCGCGGGTCCTGTTGTTGGACGAATTCGCCCACGCCAATGTTCCAGGCTCCCGCCATCCCAAGCGCTGGCAGGACGCCGAGGAGCTCCTGGCCGCCGGCATCGATGTGTGGACGACCCTCAACGTCCAGCACCTCGAGAGCCTCGTCGACGTGGTGTGGAAGATCACCGGCGTGCGGGTGCGCGAGACGGTGCCGGACAAGGTCCTCTCCGAGGCCGACGAGATCGAGCTCGTCGATCTCACGCCCGAGGAGCTGCGCGAGCGCTTGGCGGCGGGCAAGGTCTATGTACCCGAAACCGCGCGCCTGGCGCAGGACAACTTCTTCAAGCCGGAGAATCTGACCGCTTTGCGCGAGCTGGCCCTGCGCCGGGCCGCCCAGACCGTGGACGATCAGCTCGTGGGGGCCATGCGCCGCCACGGCATCGAGGGGCCTTGGGCGGCCGGAGAGCGCATCCTGGTGCTGATCGCCGGCGACGCCACGGCCGGGTCCCTGGTCCGCGCCGGCCGACGGCTCGCCGACCTGATCAAGGACGCGCCGTGGACCGTGGCTCATGTCGAGCGCTCTGACGGCCAACCCGGCGATACGCGCCAGGCCCGCCGGGTGCAGGAAGCCTTTCGGGTGGCGGAGCAACTGGGGGCTTCGACCGTGGTCTTGACTGGGCCGGACCTGCCGGCCACGGCGCTCGACTACGCGCGCCGCAACAACGTCACCCAGATCGTCATGGGCAAGTCGCGCGACAGCCTGTGGCGCGTGGTCCTTGGCCGGTCGCTAGGTTATGCGCTGCT
>DASXMK010000297.1:0-2991 GCA_036495705.1 Caulobacteraceae bacterium
CACCTGTCAGTTCATGCTGACCGAGGAGGCTCACCACATGTTCATTGGCCACACGGGCCTGGCCAGGGTGACCAAGCGGACGCTCGAGGTGATGAAGGCGCTTGGGACTGACGATCCCGAGTCGGTGCGCCGCGCCGGCGCGATCGATCTGCCGACCATCCAGAAGTACGTCAACTACTGGTACTCCTCAGCCCTGGATCTCTTCGGCTCGGAGTCCTCGTCGAACGCCGCGCTCTATTTCGCCGCCGGCCTGAAGGGCCGTCCGAACGAGGCGCAATACGAAGACCACCTCGCTATAGGAAAGTCATACTCGCTTGACGCCCCGAATGGCGCGCGCGGCGTGGTTCGGGAAGAGATCCCGCTTCGAAACGCGATGAACGAAACCATTCGTATGGCCTACGTCGACGAGTGCCAGATTTTCCTCGATCGCTGGAATGACATCATCCAGCGGGCTGGTTTCGGCTTCCGTTACCGGCTGCCAAGCCCGCGCTTTCGCCGCAGCATCGGCCTTTGGGCTGGAGTGCCAACAGATCTCGACGGGCGCCTGATTTCTGCTGAGGTGTTCGAGTCGCGACGAAGCGAGACCCTTCCGACCGAGGCGGACCGGGCCTTTGTGCACAGCCTCATGAAGCCGGTGACCGAGCTCGGAAAGATGGCTTCGTGGATTGCCCCGCCGGATCGGGGAATCAACAACCAGTCCGTCGAGTACGAGTACGTCAGACTCCAGTAGCCGCGGATATCTCCAGCAGAGCCTTCCTCACGACCTCTGGCCTCTCGATGGGCAGGAAATGCGTCGAGCTGGGGATCGCCGTCACCCGCACCTGCCTCTGAGGACGCGGAAACTCCGCCGCCTCGGCGACGGCGCAGGTCGAGCCTTGCTCCGCGCGATAGATGCTAATGGGCGCCTCGATCCTGGACATGGCGTCCCAGGTGTCGTGGCCGTGGGCCGCGAAGATGGCGGCCTCCCACTCCGGCGCGCAGGCAAGCTCGACATCGCCATTTGGCAGGTCTTTGAAGCCGGCTTCGATGTAGTCCCGGAGCGCCACCTCCGGCCAGGTGGCGAAAATCGCTCGCCCGCGATAGGCCATGTAAGCTTCATGGCGCGATGCAAACAGGCGGCGCCGATTGCGGGCCTTTACCACCATGGGCGACTCGGAGGTCGCCACGCCACCAGCGGCCGCCGCTTGGGCGCTTACCTCGCGGGACAGGATCACGGGGTCAAAAAGAGCGATCGCCCGAACGCGCGACGGCGCTTCAGCGGCCGCCAGAAGACAGACGCACCCTCCAAGAGAATGGCCGGCCAGGATGACACGCCGATTTGGCGAAACAACCTCAAGCAGTCCGAGCAGGTCATCGCGCATGTCCAAGGCGTCTTGCTTGCCTTCCACAGCACGATCCTGCGGCGTCCCTCCGTGGCCGCGTTGATCGATCGCGAGTATTTGGAGTTCAGGGGCCAGCGGCGCGAGCGTGTTCCGATAGGTCCAGGCATTGAAGCCGTTGGCATGCAGCCAGATCACGTCCGGGGCGAGACTATCGGGTTCGGTCGACCAGCCTGCGATCCGGAGCGCCTGCGAGCGGCTTCGGACATCGATGCCAACCTGAGTCAAATCTGGTAGTGTTCCACTGCGCAAGCGCCGAGAGTCCTTTGAGAATAAGGCTTTGACCCAAGAGATCGATGACGACGACCTTGAGCGGTTCTTAAAACCCCTCCTTGCCGAATGGAACCAGCTCTCACCCGACGAGCTTCGCTCGCTCAGCAGCGCCTCCTATCGCCCCACAACCGGCGGAGAGGTCAGTTACGTGACCGAGGAACGAACGCCGTACGGCTATGAATACGTCGAGCTGGAAATCCGAGTGAGCACGGCATTCTCGATGCGACTACAACTGGAAGGCAGACCAGGAGGTCTCTCCACAGAGACCTATCTTCCCGTCGTAAAGGTGGAGGGCGACGCTGTGGCCTGCGCCGCCTGGCTGGCGTCCAGTCCGTAGCCATCGCCTCAGCGGCCTGACCTCTGGCGGAGAATGGTTGCGCCACCATTGCCCGCGCCAGCGATGAGTCAGATACAATCTCGATGCACAAGCCGTCATTTCCCGCTGTCGGCCCTTAGATCAACTCACCAGCGAGTTTGCACCCAACTAAATTCCATAATGAATTCAGCGCGCTCTTAGGTCACGTCGGCAATTATTTGGAATGCAGTGGCTTAGTGGGTGGGCGCCGGTCCGAGATGGATCGATACGTCGGCCCGGCGGCGCAGCGGTCGGTCGGCCCCGGCGGCGGTGGACGCGCCCGCGGCCCCCAGGGCCGCTTCGCGGAACTCGGCGTTGGTGAACCCGCGCTTGTGCAGTTCGGCGGCCACCGCGTTGGCCCGCCGCTTGGAGAGCGCGAGGTTGGCGTCGGGGCTGCCGGGCGCATCGGCGAGGCCAATCACCACGATGCCGGTCACCGCGCAGCCTTTGGCCTGGTCGCGGGCGGCGACGACCAGGCGGTCGGCCTCGCGGGTGATGCTGGCCGAGCGCGGCTCGAAATAGATCGGGAAATTGATGTCCGCGCAGCTGGCGGCCGGAGCCTGGATCAGCCGCGCCGCCGGGCGATGCTGCATGGTCTGGCAGGCGCTCAGCGCCAGGGGCAGCGTCAGGGCCGCCAACACGGCCGGCCGCCAGCCGGAAAGCTTACCCATGGCCCAGCTCCTCGCGCGTTTCGCGACCTGGATTCATTGGACGCCAAACGCCCTGACGGCAAGTCCGGAACCGGAACCCGGCGCCCGGCGGCCACGTTTCCTTGAGGTCAACTAGAGGTATGCGGCCATGGCCCAAGCCTACGCCTATGATGAAAAAAACCGAACCGATCGCCCGCCGTCGACGCCCCCCGGCAAGGCGGAACTAAGCGCCGCCTATGAAAAGGGCCGGCGCGACGAGGCGCGGCGCAGACCCCGGCGCCGCGGGCATCCGCTGTTCAGCTTCCTGATCCTGCTGGTCGTCGCCGCCGCGGCG
>DASXMK010000298.1:0-2085 GCA_036495705.1 Caulobacteraceae bacterium
AACCGTCCGGCTTCATCCCTTTCGGCCGCACCAGCCAGTAGGGAATGCGGGTTCCGTCCTTGGAAGTGGCGAAATGTTGCTCGGTGACATCGCCCGTGGCGTCAAAACGCGGCGGCAGGGACTTGACCTTGGCCAGGCCGCCGGTGGCGGCGTCCAGCGACCATAGCGACGTGGGCTCCAGGAAGCTCTCGGTGGCGATGTAAGCGCGGTCCGACTGATGGTCGGACGATACCAGGGTGATGGCCAAACCTCTCGGAAGCGGCAGACGTTTGGCGCTCCAACCGTCCGGTCCGCGGCGATAGACGTCGAGCGCCCCGTTCACATTGTCCAGGAGCTCGACCAGCAGGCGGTTCTGGGTGACGGCGGCGTCGTTGACGGTCTGGGTCGGGCCGGGCCGGAAGACCAACTCCGCCTGGCCGGTCAGGGGCTCGTAGGCGATGAGGTCGCCGGCGGTGAAGCCGCGGGCCGGCCAATCCTCGTTGAGCGAGACAATCAGGCGCCGGTCGACATAGCCGCGCACGTCGGTCTTGAGCGGCAGGTCGAGAGCCCGCTGCGAGCCGTCCGGCAGCAGCAACCAGTAGCGGCTCTCGAAGGTGCGCACCGAGCGGCGGAAGAGGACGTGCTCGACCGCGCCGTTTGGTCCACGCAGCAACTCGGCGCCGGCGCCCACTTCCTTGGGATCGCCGTGGAAGACCTCGACGCCCGGCTGGCCGCGCTTCACCTGCTTGACGATGTACGGATAGCCGGAAGTGGTCAGGGTCCCGGGCCCGAAGTCCCGGGCGAGGAGCAGAGTGTCGGCGTCGAGCCAGGCGGCCGACTGTTTGGCCGAGGCGAAGCGGAAACCGCCCGGAACGAAGGCCTTGGCGCGGGTGTCGAACTCGCGCAGCTCGACGGCGTCGCCGCCGCCGTTGGAGAGGCGCACTAGGCACAGCCGGTCCTCGGGCGGCAGGCACGTCGCGCCCTTGAAGATCCAGTTCTTGCCTTCGGCCTTGGAGAGCGCGTCGAGGTCGAGCAGGGTCTCCCACTGCGGGGCGGGCGAATTGTACGAGGCGAAGCTGGCCCGCCGCCACAGGCCCTTGGTGTGGACGCTGTCCTGCCAGAAATTGCCGATGTCATCGCCCAGGAACGTCGGTTGCGGGATGCGGTCCTCGGCCGTCAGCAGGGCCAGGGCCTCGCGGTGATAGACGGCGTAGCGCGGATCGGTCTCCAATCGCGCGGCGGTGCGGGCGTTCTGCTGCTCGACCCAGGCCAGGGCCCGCGGGCTGTGGATGTCCTCCAGCCAGGCGAACGGGTCAGGCGCGGACGGCGCGGCGGCGGCCGAAACGGCCAGGGCCACGGCGGCGATGGCGACCAGGAAGCGCAGGCTCATCCCTCCGTGTACAGATACTGGTGCTGGCCATCGCGGATGGTGAGCGCGCGTTTGCCATCCTTGGTCCCGACCACGAAGATGAAGCCCATGTTGGTCGGATCGATGGTCACGAATGAGGTCGTGCCATCATCGTTCTTGCGCGAGGCGACGGCGCTCGACCAGGCCCCGAAATCGAACACCACCTTGCCGGCTTCGCGACGCACGGCGATGTGGCCGAGCTCCTTGCTGTCATAACGATCAGCCAGGCCGGCCGCGGCCTCGGGCGCCGGCGGAATCGCCAGGCGGGTGCGCTCCTTGGCCAGCTCGAGCCGGTCGCCCTTGGCGGCGGCGGCGATCATGTTCGCGGCCAGCGGCTGGCCGTCATAGAGCACCTCCAGGAGGCGGCGCATGAACGGCCGCGTCATGTCGCCGCCCTCGTCGGCATTGGTCAGGATCACCGCCCCGACCTGGGCGTCGGGAATGGCGATGATATCGCTTTTGTAGCCGGCCAGGCTGCCGCCGTGGTGGACCACGGTGACGCCCCAGGTGGCGTCGGTCTCCAGCCCCATGCCGTAGAAAGCGTCCTCGCCGGTCGGCACGCTGGGCTTGCGGCGGGCCAGCAGGTTCTCGGCCGACACCAGGCGCGTCCCGTCGGGCAGCAGCCCTTCCGTCAGCTCCAGCTCGACGTATTTGATCAGGTCGTGCGGCGATGACCATTCGCCGCCGGCCGGGCGGGC
>DASXMK010000299.1:0-4470 GCA_036495705.1 Caulobacteraceae bacterium
GGGGTGGAGGGGGCTGCTAAGCGCACATCGTCGCAAGCTGGCCCCCCTCCCGGCCGTTCGGCCGGGCCTCCCCCCAGAGGGGGGAGAGAACTGTTCAGCCCCTCGCCGCGGCGATGCGGGCGCGGGCGATATCCACGGCCACCTCGTGCGGGGCGCGGCGCTCGGAGACGGCGCGGTCGAGCACCTCCTCAAGGGTCTCCATCAGCCGGTCGAGCTTGGTCTCGACCCAGGTCGGGTCGAAAGCCTCGCCGCGCTGCAGGGCGCGGATCTCGCCGGCGACATTGATGATGCCGCCGCCGTTGATCACGAAGTCGGGGGCGTAGAGCACGCCGCGTTCGCACAGCCGGCGCCCGAGCTTGGGATCGGCGAGCTGGTTGTTGGCCCCGCCGGCCACGATCCGGGCCCTGAGCCGCTCGATGGTTGCGGCATTGATCGCCCCGCCCATGGCGCACGGGGCGAACACCTGCGCCTCGGTGTCGAAAATCTCCTCCGGCCCCACCCGCTCGGCCCCGGTGCGGGCGGCCACCGTCACCGCCGTTTCGGTGTCGACGTCGGCGATGATCAGCCGGGCCCCGGCGGCGGCGAGTTTGTCGGCCAGATAGGCCCCCACGTGGCCAACGCCCTGGATGGCTACGCTCACCCCCTCCAGATCGCGCTCGAGCACCCGATGCACGGCCAGGGCAATGCCGCGCTTGACGCCCTCGGCGGTCACCGGGCTGGGATCGCCTGAGGCCGAGGCGTAGCCTTCCAAGCCGGCGACGTAACGGGTGGTCTTGCGGGCGTGGGCGTGGTCCGACCGCGAGACGCCGACGTCCTCAGCCGACCAATAGCGACCGCCGACCGCCTCCACGCAGCGGCCGAAAGCCTCGAACAGGGGTCCGCTCTTCACGGTCCGCGGATCGCCGATGATCACCGCCTTGCCGCCGCCGAGGTCGAGGTCGGCCACGGCGTTCTTGTGCGACATGGCCCGCGACAGGCGCAGGGCGTCGTCAAGCGCGGCCTGGTCGTCGGGATAGGCGAACATGCGACAGCCGCCAGCCGCCGGGCCGCGGGCCGTGGAGTGGATGGCGATGAACGCCTTGAGGCCGCTGGCCGCGTCGTGGAAAGCGTGAACGGCCTCATGGCCTTCGAAGGCCGGGGAAGAGAACACACTCATTAAAAGGGGCTCTGTTGGCGGCTCAAACGAGGCGGGGGCGCGCCCCTCTACGCTCCGGACAGGCGGCTCACAACCCCGGCCGCGCGCGGCGGCGGGATCGGCGGGGCCCCGGACGGAAGCGGCGCGGACGGGTCGCGGACGAAGGCGGCGACATCGGCCCAGACGTTGGCTGCCTGGCGGTCACGCAGCAGCAGGTGCCAGCCGTTGGCGTAATAGACGGTGCGGTCGCCGGCCGGCAGGCGCGCGGCGGCCTCGAAGGCGGCGCGCTTGGGGATGATCTCGTCGTGGGCGCCGTAGGCGAACAGGGTCGGAACCCGAAGGTCCCCGGTTTCGCGCCAGGCGTTCTGCATCGCCGCAACCAGGCCATAGAGAGCGTCCACCCGCGCCCCCCAGATCATCAGCGGGTCGCGGCCCATGGCGATCATCTCGGCGGTGTTGTCGGTGGGATAGATCTTGTTGGTGAAGAATTTGGGCGGCCGCAGAACCCAGCCGGGATCGAAATGGTCGGCCAGCCACAGCATGGCGGTGTAGCTGAACGGCTGGCGGGACCACCCCCACACCGCCGGCGCCAGGAGAACCAGGCGGTCGGCCGCCGGCGGGCGGTTCGAGGCGAAGGCCTCCACGGCCACCGCTCCGCCCAGGCTCTCTCCGGCCACGGCGATGATCGTCCCGGGATAGCTGGCCCGGGCCAGGGTGACGAGGGTGCGCAGGTCTTCGGTGCTCAGCGCCTCGGGGGCCCAGCGGCCGCGGTGCGGCGAACGGCCGAAGCCGCGCTGGTCATAGGCCAGGGTGGTGATGCCGCGGGACGCCCAGTCCGGAGCGGCCAGATGGAAGGCGTTGGCGTAGTCGTTCATGCCGTGCACGCTGACGATCACCGCCCACGGGCGCCCGCCCGCCGCCTCCCAGCGGGTAAGGCCGAGCCGGGCCCCGTCGAAGCTGACAAAAGTGTTGGCTTCCAGGCGCGGCCCGCTGAAGCTGACCGGCGGACGCGCCGCCTGTTGCAGGCCGGGCGCGCAGGCGGCCAGCAGCAGGGCCAGGGCGAGGGCGGCCGCCCGCCGCATCATGTCCCGACCATGGCCGCCACCCGGGCGCGCAGATAGGGCGTCACCTCGTCCTCGAACCACGGATTACGCTTCAGCCAGCCGCTGTTGCGCCACGAAGGATGCGGCATGACCAGGACCTGCGGCAGGTGCTCGCGCCAGCCCCGCACCGTCTCGTCCATCGACCGGCCGGCGGCCCGCGCCAGCGTCCAGACATGCGCCGGTCGGCCGAGCAGCACGGTCAGCTCGACCTTGGGCAGGGCGGCGATCAGGCGCGCGCGCCACAGATGGGCGCAGCACGGCGGGGCGGGCCGATCGCCGCCGGCCCCGTCGGGTCCCGGATAACAGAAGGCCATGGGCGCGAAGCCCACCGCCGGATGGTCGTAGAAGGTGGCGCGATCGACGCCCATCCAGCGGCGCAGACGGTCTCCGGAGGGATCGTCGAACGGCAGGCCGCTCTCATGCACCCGAAGGCCCGGCGCCTGGCCGCAGATCAGGATCCGGGTGTCCGCCCCCATCCGCACCACAGGCCGGGGTTCATGGGGGAACTCGCCGGCGCAGGCGCGGCAGGCGCGGATCTCGGCCAGCAGGGTCTCCAGGTCGCTCACCGGGCGAAGAACTGCTTCTCCTGGGCCACGATCGGGGCGAAAGACGGGCGCGCCAGGATGGCCTCGACATAGGCCGCGGTCCTGGGATGCCGGTCGGCGTCGACCGCGATCCCGCAGTGGCCGAAATTGACGAACGGGCTGGCGACCGCGATGTCGGCAAGGGTCAGGCGGTCGTCGACCAGGTAGCCGGATTGCGGAATCACCTGTTCCAGATAGTCCATCAGCGGCGGGAACTCATCCTTCTCGGCGGTCTCGGCGGCGGCCATGTCGCCCGGCCGGCCCAGGAACATCGGCGAAACCACCTTGTTGAAGAACACCTTGCCCATGGTGGCGATGAGAATGGTGTCGGCGAACTCCTCGTACCAGATGGTCCGCGCCCGGCTCTCCGGTTCGGCCGGGATCAGCGCCGGCTCTGGGTGCTTGGCCTCGAGATAGGTGATGATGGCGGTGGAATCGGAGATGGCGAAGTCGCCGTCGCGGAACCCCGGCATCTTGCCGAACGGGCTGGCCGCGCGGAAATCCGGGTCCTTGGCCTGCAGGGCGATGGGCTTGAGTTCGGCCGAGAGCCCCTTCTCCGACAAATAGGCCATGGTCTTGCGCACGAACGGCGAGAGGGATGAGCCGTAGAGGATCATGGCTTGAGGCTCCTGATGGCGAGGGATCGCACCGGTTCTAACCCGAACAGGCCCTCAGGGCGAAGGGGCGGCGGCCAGCCTGACCACCAGCCAGATGACCGCGCAGCCGATCATGGTGGCCAGCGTCGTCCAGGCCTTGGGATGGCGCTGGTGGCTGGCCGGGATCAGCTCACTGGCCCCGATGCACAGGAAGAAGCCGGCGAAGGCGGCCAGAGCCAGGCCGAGGGTGGATTGCGACACCCTGACCAGGCGCGAGAGCAAAATGCCGACCAGCGGCGCGGCGGCGTCGGCCATCAGCCACCGCCGGGCCCAGATCCGCCCGGCCGACCCGGCCAGGCTGACGTTGACCGTGTTGACCCCGTCGGAGACGTCGTGCGCCAGCACCGCCAGGGTGACCACCGCCGCCGCGGCCGCCGAGACCTGGAACGCCAGGCCGATGGCGAGGCCGTCCATCAGGCTGTGCAGGGTGAGGCTCCCCGCCCCCAGGTGACCGCGTCGTCCCCCGCCGGCCGACAGCGCCCGGTCGGCGGCCAGGTAAACCATGAAACCGGCGGCCGTCAGGGCGAAGACCTGGGCGGGGGCCGCGGAGAGTTCCAGGGCTTCGGGCATCAGGTCCAACAGGGCCACGCCCATCACCGCCCCGGCGCTGAAACCCAGGATCAGATGCAATCGCCGCGACAGGCGCAGCGCCAGGGTCCCGCCGACCAGGGTGGCGGCCGCCGCCGCCAGGCCCAGCGGGATGAGGAGCAATGTGGACGGGACGGGCGCGACCATCCCGAACCTTTAGCTTGGCCGACGAAAGTTCAGAACTCTTTGCTGATCCCGCCGAAGAAACCGCGCCGCGGGCCGAACTGCGGCGCGAATACGCCAACCCCGCTGCCATTGCGGATCTCGATGATCTTGTCGAAGGCGTTGATGATGTCGAAACGCACGGTGAGGGCTCCGCCAGGGACGTTCTCGAACCGGTGCGACAGTGAGAAGTTCACTTGGACGTAGCCCGGCAGCTCCTGGCCATTGGGGATTACCTCGCC
>DASXMK010000300.1:0-2796 GCA_036495705.1 Caulobacteraceae bacterium
GTGTAGTAGCGGGCGGTGGTCAGCTTGACCGCGCCGTCCATGCCGCCGCGCAGGGGGATCACCGTCTGCACCGAGCCCTTGCCGAAGCTGGTCAGACCGATGATGGCGGCGCGATGGCGATCCTGCAGGGCCCCGGCGACGATTTCGGCGGCCGAGGCGGTGCCGGAATTGATCAGCACCACCACCGGCAGATTGCCCAGGTCCTTGGTCCCCGGCTTGGCGTTGTAGCGCTCGATGTCGTGCGGATCGCGCCCGCGCTGGCTGACGATCTCGCCGCCGGACAGGAACAGGTCGGAGACGCCGACCGCCTGGTCTAAGAGGCCGCCGGGATTGTTGCGCAGGTCGAGCACCAGGCCCTTGAGGTGCGGGTTCTTGGCCTTCAGGGCGTCGATGGCGTCGCGGGTCTCCTCGGTGGCCTTTTCGTTGAAGCCCGACAGGCGCAGGTAGCCGTAGTCGCCTTCCTCGCGATAGGTCACCGACTTGGGCTGGATGATCTCGCGCATCAGCTTGACGTCGAACGGATCGGTCTTTTCCCGGGCGATGGTCAGGGTCACGGTCTCGCCGACCTTGCCGCGCATCTGCTTGACCGCGTCATTGACGCTGAGGCCGAGCACCGTCTGGCCGTTGACGGCGGTGATGTAGTCGCCCGGCTTGATCCCGGCCTTGGCCGCCGGGGTGCCGTCGATGGGCGAGATCACCTTGACCACGCCATCCTCGCTGGTGATTTCCAGGCCCAGACCCCCGTACTCGCCGCGGGTGTCGTCCTGCATGTCGTTGTAGGCCTCGGGGGCCAGGTAGTCGGAATGCGGATCCAGCGAGGTCAGCATGCCGTTCAGCGCCGCCTGGATCAGCTTCTTGTCGTCCACCGGGACGACGTATTCCCGCTCCACCGTGTCGAGCACGTTCCCGAACAGTTCGAGCATATGATAGGTCTCGGCCCGGGGCTCGGGGGTCGCCCGCGCCGATTGTCCGAGATAGGCCATGGAGCCGGCGCCGAGGACGAAGGCCGAAACCCCGATGAGAAGAGTCTTGCGCATGCCGACCGCCATGACTTCCAGCCGCGCCGGAATTATGGCGCCACTCTACAACCGCGTGATTAGCCGAATATTTCCGACCTGAGGGAAGAAATTACTTAGTTGTGATCGCGACGGCGGCAAGGCCTTCAGTCGCGGTGATAGGGCAGGCCCGCGAGGATGCTCGTCGCGCGGTAGACCTGTTCGGCCAGCATGGCCCGGGCAAGGGCATGCGGCCAGGTCTGCGGCCCAAAGGCCAGGGTCTCGGCGGCGCGGGCGCGGACCGCCGGATCCAGTCCATCGGCGCCGCCAACGGCGAACGCGAGGTGCGCCACTCCGTCGTCGCGCAGGCGCGCCAGACGCTCGGCCAAGGCCCGGGAAGCCAACGCCTGGCCGCGCTCGTCGCAGGCGATGAGGCGAGCCTCGCCGGCCCGGGCCAGGAGCTTCGGGGCCTCGACCTCGACGATCTCGACCGGAAAGAGGCCGAGCGAACGGCCGACCTGGCCGGCGCGCTTCACCCAATCCGCGGCCAGGCCCGCCTCCGGCGCTCCGCCCAACTTACCCACGCACAGCAGGGTGATTTTCACCGGGCCCGGCCCCCTCCACCTCTTCGGGGTCCCCCTCCCCAAAAGGGGGAGGAGAGCGCCAGCGCCTCTCTCCCCCCTCTGGGGGGAGTACCGGCGAAGCCGGGGAGGGGGGCGACCGTCCGAACCCTAATGCGGCAGGGCCTGGGCCGGGGGCTCCACGGACCAGATCTTTTCGAGGTTGTAATAGGCCCGCACCTCGGGACGGAACAGATGGACGATGACATCGCCGGCGTCGATCAGCACCCAGTCGCAGGCCGGCAGGCCCTCGACCCGGGCGCGGCCATGGCCGGCGTCCTTGAGCGCCCTCAGCAGATGGTCGGCCACCGCGCCGACATGGCGGTGCGAGCGGCCCGAAGCCACCACCAAAGCGTCGGCCAGCGAGCTTTTGCCTTTGACGTCGATGAACACGACGTCGAGCGCCTGTTCGTCGTCCAGGCGTTTGAGGACCAGGGTTTCGAGGGGGGTGCGACCGATGAATTCCGGGGCGGAATGGGTCGCGGAGGCGGGCGAAGGATGGGCGGTGGGCGCGGTCTCGCGGCTCAGAGCAGGGCTCCTAAGGTAACGGAAGCGAGACTCATTCTATCACGTCTGCTCCGATCGGTCGTCGGCCAATTGCCGTAGCGCGGTCGAGGAGAGGTAGTTCCACGGCCCGGTGAGATAGATCCAGGCCGGCGGGCGGGTCCGCGCCAGGCGCCGTCCGGCGCTCCCCGGCAGGCGGTAGGCGGCGAAGCGCCGGGCGGCCGGCGAGGTCAGCGCCGGGACGCTCGATCCCGGCCGGGCGACCACGGCGACGGGGACTTCGCCCATCAGCCCCACCCAGTCGTGCCAGCGGTGCAGGTCGGCCAGGCTATCGGCCCCCATCACCCAGACGAAGCGCACGCGCGGGAAGCGGGCCTTCAGCAGGCGGACGGTGTCGACCGTGAAGCGCGACCCAAGCGCCCGCTCGATGTCGGAGACCACCGACGCCCCCCGGGCCCGGCGCCGGGCCGAACGCCGCCGCCGGCGCAGTGACACATGGTCGGTTTTGAGCGGGTTCTGCGGCGTCACCAGCCAGACCACCTTGTCGAGGCCCAGGCGCTTGCGCGCGGTCTCGGCCACATGGGCGTGGCCGGCATGGGCCGGATTGAACGAGCCGCCGAACAGGCCGACCGTCATGCCATCGGCCAGGAAGAAGCGTCCGCGCAGGGCCCTGGGAC
>DASXMK010000301.1:0-2075 GCA_036495705.1 Caulobacteraceae bacterium
GTCCACTCTGCGGGCTCCGCGCTTCTCCGCGACCTCCGCGTTATTCTTAACGTCGCGCGAGGGACCTCTCCCGCGGGAGAGGTGGTCTGGCTCAGACCCGCTCGATGATGATCGCCGGGGCCATGCCGCCGGCGGCGCACATGGTGACCAGGCCGCGCTTGAGGTCGCGCCGCTCCAGCTCGTCGAGCAGGGTGCCGATCAGGATCGAGCCGGTGGCCCCGATCGGGTGGCCAAGCGCCATGGCCCCGCCGTTGACGTTGACCTTGTCGCGGTCGAGCCCCAGGTCACGGATGAATTTCTCGGCCACCACCGAAAACGCCTCGTTGATTTCGAACAGGTCGATGTCGTCGAGCTCGAGCCCGGCTTTGGCCAGCACCTTGCGCGCCGCCGGCACCGGGGCGTTGAGCATCAGGGTCGGGGAATCGCCCATGTTGGCCATGGCCACCACCCGGGCCCGCGGCTTCAGGCCATGGGCCCTGGCGTAGCTCTCCGAGGCCAGGAGGATCGCCGCCGCGCCGTCCACCACGCCCGAAGAGTTGCCGGCGTGGTGCACGTGCTCGATCTTCAGGTCCGGGTAGACCTTGGTGATCATGCCGCCCAGGGTGGTTCCGTCGGCGTCGATCGGGATCTGGGCCATGGCTTCGAACGCCGGCTTCAGCGCCGCCAGCCCTTCACGGGTGGTGTTCGGACGCGGGAATTCCTCGTGGTCCAGGGCCAGAGTCCCGTCAGGCCGATAGACTGGCACCAGCGACTTGTCGAAATGGCCGCCTTTGATCGCCGCGTCGGCCCGCTGCTGGCTGACCAGGGCCAGTTCGTCCACGGCCTGGCGGCTGATCTTCTCCAGAGTGGCGATGGCGTCGGCGCAGATGCCCTGTTGCGTCTGGGGGTGGCGGGCGCGCAGGCGCAGGTTGCCGCCATCGAGCAGGGTCGGTCCGTCCGGATCGCGGATCTGGGCCGTGTACGACATCATCTCGGTGCCGCCGGCGATGACTAGGTCCTCCATGCCGGCCATGATCGAGGCGGCGCCGAAATTGACGCTGGTGATGCCGGAGCCGCAGAACCGATCGAGGGTCGTGCCGCTGGCCTTCATGTCAAAGCCGGCGTCGAGGGCGGCCATGCGGCCCAGGTCGAAGCCCTGCTTGCCGCGCTGGGTGCTGGTGCCCCAGATGATGTCGTCGACCTCGGCGGTGTTGAGGCTGTTGCGCTCCTTGATCGCCTTGAGCACCGTGGCGGCCAGGTGCTGGGGGTGGAAATCGGCCAGGGCCCCCTTGCCGACCTTGCCGATGCCGCGCGGCGTGCGGCAGGCGTCGATGATGAAAGCGTCGGCCATGGGAACTCCTTGCTTAGAGGGTCGGCTTCAAACAGATGTTTTGGGTGCGAAGCGGCCACGATGCAAGCGCTCCGCGCCGGTGACGTAGGGGCAATCGGACGCGCGACCAGGATCACTGGCGAACGGACGAACGCGATGCGAGATGTAAGGGCGTGACACCCGAGCCCATGACTCCGACGCCGCTGCATCCGCGCAACCAGGCTTTCGCCTGGCGGCCCGCCGCGCCGCCTTACGCGCTGATCAGCGCTGACCAGGCGCGACAATACGATGAGGACGGCTATTTCCGGCTGCCCGCTGCGTTCACCGCCGCCGAGATGGAGGCCGTGGCCCAGGCGATCGCGCCGTTCGAGGCGGCCGAAGAGGCGCGGCTGCGCGGGTTCGCCGGCGGCCGCCACAGCATCTCCCGGGCCGACGCCATCACCTTCACCATTCACCTGGTGGCCCGGAGCGAGGCGCTGAAAACCTTCAGCCGCCACCGCATTTTCCGCGGCCTGTGCCACGACACCCTGGGCCCCGGCGCGCGGCTCTATTGGGATCAGGCGGTGTACAAGAAGCCGGGCAATCCCGAGGAGTTTCCCTGGCATCAGGACAATGGCTACACCTTCATCGAGCCGCAGCAGTATCTGACCTGCTGGGTGGCCCTGAGCGACACCACCAAGGAGAACGGGTGCCCGTGGGTGGTTCCGGGCGCGCACCGGGCCGGGACGCTGCGGCATGAGGTGACGCCGCTGGGTCTGAAATGCCT
>DASXMK010000302.1:0-3086 GCA_036495705.1 Caulobacteraceae bacterium
CACGCGACATCCTTCATTCGATTCGCCGCGGACAATGATTGCAGCAAATGGATTTCCTCGGCAGGCGCGCCTCAGACTGGCCGAGAGTTTGTGTTGAGAGCGCTGCGCCAAAGCGCGGCGAGCGCGGGGATGGCCAGACAAAGGCCGACCGCCACGAGCGGCGTTGTCACCAGTCCCCAGGGAGCATTTTCCGGCCTGCCGACGACCATGAATCCTACGGCGTAGCCGCCAAGCAGCGCCGCCAGGCGCTCGCCCAAGCCGTCTTTGCGGCTCACAGCGCCGAGAAGGGCCAGCGGCGCGATGAACGCGGCCGCCCAAATCCCGAACGCCGCGACCAACAGGTTCCACCTGTCGGAGCGCAAGACATTGCTCCAGCCGCCAAACTTTACCCAGCCGGCGGAGGGCAAGTCGTGACTGGTGACCAGCGCCGTGACCGTGTGCGCGTGCCAGGCGAGCGCGACCAGCGTGGCCGCCAACGCCAGGGTGAAGGCGAGCGCCTCCGCGCGCCGGCGTTCCCTGAAGGCCATCACCGCCATCACCAGCAGATAAGGCATGGCCAATTCGCGGATCAGGGCCGCCAGCAAGCCAAGCGCAACGGAAAGGGTGAACCGGCGGTCGGTGCGGGTGGCGAGGGAAAGGGCGATCAACACTCCGGCCCAGGCCTCGTGCAACAGGCTGGTTCCGTGTCCATTCATCGGGACGGCCAAGCCAGTGAACAGGATCAGGGCCAATCCTGCCAGCCACACGGGTCCGGATCCGGCGTCGATCAGGCGATAGGCCCAGGCGAACGCGGTCGCCACGGCGAGCACGGCGAGGATCACGTCGGCCGTCGCGACGTTCGGCAGGCGCGCCATCGCGGTGGCCAGAAGCGGTGGGCGAACGACGACGAAGGGCCTGACGGCGCTGTGCTCGGCCCGCAACTCGGCGACCGCCGCGGCCGGGTAAGGCTGGCCGCGCCGAACCCGGTCAATGACTTGGGCGTAGAATCTGACGTTGTCACCGCCGCCACGGGCGGGATTGGCGATGGGAAACTCGGTTGGCAGCGCGAGACCGAGTACGATGAGCGCGGCAAGCAAGAGCAGAATAACGGCCGCGACTGGCCGCGACAGGTTGGCGAATCGGTCCACTGAACCCGATTGCTTGGGAACCGGGTGAGCGGCCCCGAGCCAGCTGCTCTTCATGACACTATCCCTCGTTCGATTCGCAACGCGAAGCGATTCCCGCTAACCGCGCAACGGTGGACCAGGACCCGTCGCCAGCCAAACCCAAAGCCGCCGCGCCGCGCGGGTCTCTGTACGCCGATCTTTCGGCCTCGCCGGACTGGAGCGGCGCCCGGGCGCTGACCATCGCCAGCCTGGCGGTCGCCGCCCTGGTGTGCGCCATCCTGTGCTACGGCCCGACCATCCTGCCGGGTTTCCGCGACACCGACGACGCCACGCGCCTGGAGATGGTGCGCGAGTTGCTGGGCGGGCAAGGCTGGTACAATCAGGCGATCTGGCGCCTCAATCCGCCGCACGGGGTGTGGATGCATTGGTCGCGGCTGCTGGACGGCGGCATCGCCGGGCTGATGTTGGCCTTGCGCCAGGTGATGCCGGCCATCGCCGCCGAATACTGGACCCGCTACGTTTGGCCGCTGATCTGGATCTTCCCGGCCGTGGCCGGCGCGCTGGCCCTGGCGCGCAACCTTGGCGCCCGATCGGCGGTGTTCCTGGCCGCGGCGGTGATGCTGGTCGATCTCAACGCCTACCGGCAGTTCGTCCCCGGCCGCATCGACCACCACAACCTGCAGATCACCATGGCCGTCGTCGCCATGGCCTGCGCCACGGCGCGGGCGCAAAGGCCCGCCTGGGCAATGGTGGGCGCGGCGGCGGCGGCGCTCGGCCTGGCCATCGGCCTCGAAGCCATGCCCCTGCAGGCGCTGATCGCCGCCAGCTATGGCTTGGCGCTCATTCGCGACCGGGCCGAGGCGCGGGTCGCGGTCCGCTATGGCCTCACCCTGGCGGGGGTCACCTTGGCGCTGTTCCTGATCCAGACGCCGCCGCCGCGCTGGCCGCTGTCGTTCTGCGACGCCCTGGCGCTGAACCTCACCGCCGCGGTGTTTGTGGGTGGGGCCGGGCTGGCGCTGGCCGGGGCTATGGCCGGGCGGCTCGGCGCGGGACGGCGCGCGGCCCTGCTGGTCGCGGTCGGGGCGGGCGCCCTGGCGGCCTATCTGGCGCTCGACCCGGCCTGCATCCACGGGCCGTTCGCGGCCATGAACCCGGCCGTACGGCCGTTCTGGTTCAACCGCATCCAGGAGGTGCAGCCGCTGAACCGGATGATGGTGCTGCAGCGCGGGGCGGCGATCGCCGCCGCCATCCTGCTGGTGCTGTCGTTGGCTTCGGCGGTCTATCTGGCGGCCCGGCAATGGCCGCGCAAAGGCGCCGCGCCGGACATCGCCTCCCTGCTGATGCTGGCGGCGGTGATCGAGGCCTGTATCACCGCCTGGTTCGCCTGGCGCATGCAGGACTATGTCTATTGGCTCGGCCTGCCGGCCTTCGCCGCCGCCTTGAGCTGGCTGGCGGCGCGGCGCATGCGAGACCTAATGCTGCCGAGCGCGGCCGTGGCCCTGCTCCTGTCGCCGGTGGCGCTCGGGGCGGCGGTGGAGGGCGGCCTCAACGTCTCGCACGCGCACAGACTCCTAGTGGTCAACGCCGGCCCCAGGTGCTTCGCGCGCCGGGCCTACCGCCAGCTGGCGACCCTGCCGCCGGGCAATGTGCTGGCCCCGCAGGATCTCGGCCCGTTCATCCTGGTCTACACCCGCGACAGCGCCGTCGTGGCTCCCTACCACCGGATGTCGAACCAGATCCTGGCGATGCACAATGTCTGGAATGCGCCGCCGGCCCTGGCCGAGGCGAGGGTCCGGGCGCTCGGCGCCGACTATGTGGTCGACTGTCCGCCCTATCCCCTGGTGGCGGCGCCGGGGACGTTCGGGACACTGCTGCGCAAAGCCCCGCCGCCGGCCTGGCTGACCCCGCTTTCGCCGACCAAATCGATCCTCAAGATCTATCGGGTGAGAGCGGGTTAGATCCAGGTGAGTTCTCTTCCCC
>DASXMK010000303.1:0-3204 GCA_036495705.1 Caulobacteraceae bacterium
CAATCGTAGCGAAAGGCGCAATGACCGATCCGAACTATAAAGCATCTGCTGGTCTGATTGCGGCGATCGAGCAAATTTGTAACGGCGCAGCAGCATATAATTTCATGAGTGCGGCGCCGCCGAACTCAAAAATTGTATATAGTACGGACCTTAGTCAGAATTCCGTTTATCAAAGTGGCGAAGTCCCCTTGCTTAGCGCCGGAACAACCGCGCCGTGAACACGTCGGTCGACGAGTGCCTGGTTGCGCTCCGCGGCTGCATGACGGCGTTCCGCAAAGGGTTTCAGGACAATTTTGACGCTCTCGAACGGAAGCCGCCGGATCGGTCGCCGCCGCTGGCCACATTCGACCCGAGCCCTTTGACCGGCGCGCTGCAACTGGACACCGCCGAAGGGCCCTCATTCATCAGCCTTGGTCATGTCCAGAACGGCCAATTTCTCCACGACGTGACCCAACGGCTGTGGACATTGTCCATTGAGGCGATGTCGTTTGAGCTGAACACGCCACTGCAGCCCAAAATCAATATGCAAATCCTGGCAGAGAAGTTCATTCTCTCCACGATCTATGTTGATGGTTTTGCTCAGTCTCTGCAGAAGTTGTTGCTTGTCGACAAAAATATATTTCAAGACCTCCTGGTAAAGCCGCAATCAGCCCAATCCGCCGCCGCACGCTCAGTGGCGCTAGGCGCATCTGAACAATTCAAAACCGCGGCGGCCGAAGCAGGTTCAAGGCTGCGGGGCCTGGGGATGACAACAGAGGTCATGTCACTGTTTCCTTGGCTGGACACGCCGGTATTGCAAATCGCGCCCCAGTCGGCGGGCGAAACGATGAATGGCGTTTGGATGAGCACGGAATTGGCCCAGCACGTCAGATTTAATCTGGCGATGAAACAGGCCGAGAGCATTTCCGTCGCCCGGCGCGCGACTCCGCCGACCGCCAGACCGACAATCGAAGTGCCTCAGCCGTCAACGAAGACGATCACGGAAAGTCCCTCCGGTTCAGCGCCGGCACGGGCGGCGCCGGCCCAATTCAACTTCATATCGCCGAATTTCACTATGGCGGCGGCAAGCCTCTCAGTCCCGCGATCTGCGCCTCCACAGGTTTATCGAGTCGCCAGCGCCAATGAGGCCGAATCGATCGAAACCGGCCAGACGATCCGACTGCGTTTGGTGGTCGATGGGGGCAAAATCGTCGATCTGGCGATCAGTCACGAAATCCTGCCGAAGTTGTATCGACTGCTTTGGGCCGTCGGCATGAGGGCGGAGCAAGTTCGCAAGTCAGCCGGAAGCCGCAATGTCGTCGAGTCGTTCAAGTTGGTGGAAAAGTCGACCGTCTCTGTAAATTCTATTGATCGAATTCTGGTGACGATGCTGGCGGCCCAAACCGGCCCGATGGTATTCGATCTGGACCGTGATCAGGCGCGGCACCTGGCTGGGGCTCTATTGGCCGCCGCCGGCCAGGAATCGCCACCGAGCGCTCGTCCTTGGGATTCCTGAGCCGACCACTGGTCCCCATATCGTGGCATGCACCCTGCTCGTGGCGTGCGCCCTGGCGCGGACGCCTGTCCAGTCACCCACGCGGGGCGCGTAGAGCCGCAGGAGGAAACATGCCCTCGCTCCGTATCAAGCGCGTCTATGAGCCGCGCTCGGACGCCGACGGCCGGCGCATCCTCGTGGACCGGCTGTGGCCCCGGGGCCTCAGCAAGCATGACCTCAAGGATGTCCTGTGGGTCCGGGACGTGGGGCCAAGCGCCGAACTGCGCAAATGGTTTGGACACAAACCGGAACGCTGGGATGAGTTCCGTCGCCGCTATTTCGCCGAGCTTCGCTCCAACGCGGCGGTCAAGACGGTCAAAGACCTGATCCGGCAAGGGCCAGTCACGCTGCTCTATGGCGCACGCGACGAGGTTCACAACCAAGCCGCCGCGCTCGTTGAGTATCTGACTGGCGAGGCCGGCTAGAGGGTGACGATCTCGGCGTCCGCCTGGCCGTCGCGGATCGTCAGGCGCGCAAAGCTGGCGGGAGCATCTTTGTCGGGCAGGGTGGCGCTGCCCGGATTGACCACCAGGCGCCGTTCCAGGCGTTGAACCGAGGGGACATGGGTCGACGCCCACAGGATTACGGCCGCGGGGCCCCCGAAAATGCGTTCGAGTTCCCGATCAGGCGCGAGCGTCAGCGGATCCCTCGACGAGGCCAGGCCAGACGCCACCGGATCGAACACGCAGCCGACAGCGACGCCGCCAAGCGTGAAAAGTCGGGTCTTGCCTGCGGTGAACGGATTGTCCTCATCGTCGGCGCCGCGCACGCCGACGACCGGCGCGATCGCGGCGAGGGCGGCTAGGCCCGAAGCCTCTCCCATGTCGCCGAGGGTGACGATGAGTTCAGTTCCGGCGAACGCCGCGAGCGCGGCTTGGCTCCAGTCGATGCCGTTGCCCGGATGGATGTGACAGTCGGCGAGGACGACGACGGAGCGGGCTGACAGGGCGTCGCTCATCGTGGCCTCTCCCAGTCAGATCTCTTCCACCACCACGGCGGTGCCATAGGCCAGCACCTCGGTGATCCCGTCCATGATCTCGTTGGCGTCGTAGCGCATGGCGATGACGGCGTTGGCCCCATGCTCGGTGGCGTGCTGGGTCATGTGGTCGAGGGCTTCTTGGCGGGCGGCCTCGGCGAGGTCGACGAACACCGACAGCTTGCCGCCGAACAGCGACTGGATGCCGCCGGCCAGATTGCCGACCACACTGCGCGAACGCACGGTGATGCCGCGCACCAGGCCCAGGTATTTCACGACCCGGTGGCCGGCAATGTCGTTGGCGGTGGTGACGATCATCAGACCCTCCAGGTCATGGCGACCCACGATGGCGGCGACGGGGCAGGGGCGCAATAGGGCGCGCAGTGCTTATGTTTCGACCGCCGCTGAAAGCTTGGCCATGAGCCAGTCGAGACCGGAGTCACGCACGTCGGCGCGGCGCACAGCCTGCACGGTGAACCGGAACGGCTGGAATGGCGGGTCCAGCACCTGCAGCCCGAGGCGGGCGGCGTAGCGCGCCGCCAGGCTGCGCGGGCAATCGGCCATGGCGTCGGTCCCGGCGACGATCAGCATCGCGGTCTCCCAAAGGCCCACATAGGCATGGGTGCGAATGACGTCCGGGCCGGGCAGCTTGCCGTAGGTCGCGTCGATCTCCTCGCGGGCGATCGGTGTCTCG
>DASXMK010000304.1:0-2758 GCA_036495705.1 Caulobacteraceae bacterium
CGTTCAGTTCCATCCTGAACTGAAAAGCCGTCCGTTTGCGCCTCACCCTCTCTATTCGAGTTTCATCGCCGCCGCGGTCGAACAGAGCCGACTGGTTTGATCGCCTGTCGCGCCGTGAGCGTGGTCAGTGTGCTGGTCGCCGCGGCCGTTGCCGTTCAGAGACCGATTTGATGACGACACCGCCAGGTTGATGCGGATCAATGGACTTTGGAGCCGCGCGGAGCGCCGCCTCCATCAGCGCGGAAATGCCCGGTTCATCCAGCGCCTCTGGACCGGGGATGATAATGTGCCTGACCTGCGAACCTGCGCCTTTCAGCAATCCCTTCGGGTCATTGAGCATGGCGCCGCCCATGAAGAATAGGCTGACCCAACGTGGAAAAACGGCGATCGAAAAGACGATTTCCGAGACCCGGTCGGTCGGCCCGAAACCGACCGCCAAGGCGTTGTAGTTGTCATACACAGGGATGATTGCCCCTGGCAGACGCTGGCGCATCGCCGCGATAATGGCGAAGGCGCGAGACTCGATCTCCGGCGTGAACTTTGAAAGGAATTCCGCCAGCCGCCTTTCGGCGTCATCAGCCTGGGCTTGCGTCATGGCTCACCGATCCCTGGAGATTTGACGGGATGGCCAATTTTGAATCAACCCGATCGATGGCCATGGCCGCGCCAGAAGCCGTGGAGATGGACCACCATGGCATCCCCTCATTCCGGATCGGCGGCAAGATTTTCGCCACTCTGCGCCGCGAGCCGCCTCGCCTGATGGTGAAGCTGGATCCGGAAGACCAGCACAATCTCTCCGAGGGCCATCCGGGCGTCATCGCGCCCGTGCCTGGCTATTGGGGGCGCAAAGGTTCGACCTTCGTGGACTACGCCAAGGCCGACGAGGCATTGCTCATGTCGCTGCTGCGGCTCGCCTGGACCGGCGTCGCGCCTAAACGCCTTCAATGGCCGGGTTGAAGCCGCAGGCCTTTTGCTGCATAGAGCGCGGCTCTGCGAATTCGGCTCATCGAAGAAGTTCCAATGGCTGTTCCCAAGCGCAAAGTCTCGCCGTCGAGGCGCAACATGCGGCGCGCGCATCATGCGCTCGGCGCCAACAGCTATATCGAGGACAAGGACTCCGGCGAGCTGAGGCGGCCACACCACGTCGACCTTAAGACCGGCCTGTACAAAGGCCGGCAGGTGCTTTCGCCCAAGGAAGATTAAACGCTCAGCGTGGCCTTACAGCGGCCACGCCGCCAGCAGGGCATCCTCGCCTGTGAAATGCAAGCCGGAGCCGCCGCGCGCGCGCCACGCGTCGATATTGGCCTGCAAGTTGTCGACCAGAAGGCACTCGGCAGGCGTCAGGCTGTGGTCAAGCCACATCCGGGCGATCTCACATAGAAGGGCTTTGTCGCTCAGCCCCTCCTGCCAGGAGGTGGTGATGACATCGAAGCGACTGGAAAGCGCATAGTGGGGGACAACGACCTCGGTGAAGATGTCGGGATTGATGGTCGCCAACGCCTGCGGCAGGGCCGTCCGCGCGGCCAGGTCCATGACCCGTTCATGGAACTTCAGGTTGCGGCAGCAGGTATGCATGTGGGTCAGGATCGCGCCGCGGGCCTTGCCTGAGCGGCAGGCCAAAGCTTCGACCACATCGGCGGTTCTCGCTTCGCCTTCGTTCCAGCGGCTGACGAGATCGTCGGTGTCCAAGACCTCGCGATACAGCTCCGGCCAACCATCGTCGCCGGCGAAGGGCGCCAGCATCCAGGTCTCGTCAGCCAGGGTGCCGCCGAAATCCCAAAGGATGGCGCGAATGGTCATGCCAGATCGAAAGCGAAGCCTCTGAGGCTCTCGCCCAGGCCCTCAGCGCCTTCGACGCCGCCCGCGGCCGCATACAGAGCTCTGGCGGCCGGGTTGTTCTGATCGGTCAGCACCCAGGCGTTAACGCAACCAAGCGAGCGGCCGTGAGCCAGCAGAGCTGTCAGAGCGCGCCGCCCTAGGCCCCGGCGCCGGTGGGTCGGCGCGACGCCGACCTCGTTGATCCAAAGCTCCGGCGGCTTATCCGGGTGCACATAGTGGACACCGCTGGCGAAACCCACCACCAGTCCATCGTCAATCGCGACGGCGATGTGATGCCGCGGATCAGCCAGGAACGCGCTGGCCAGGTCCGGATCCACCGGATTGTCGAACACATCGGCCGCGACGCGCGCCAGAGTTTGGGCGTCGCCGGGTCCCAACAAACGCACGTCGATCGGCATCCATCCTGATCATTCTCGATTTCAACCACCGCTGTCCAGGCGCCGCCACGTCACACTCGACAGGCTCCCGCCATTGCCGCCAGATTGAATGCTGACAGAGGCGGGTCGATGGACAAAACACCAGTCATCATAGGCGTGGGAGAAGCGTCCGAAAGGATTGATGCGCCGAACTATGCCGCGCTCTCGTCGGCCGACTTGGCCGGCCGGGCGGCCCAGGCGGCGCTCCAGGATGCGCTTTCTCCAGCCGGGCTGGCGCGTCATATCGACGTCATCGCGACGGTTCGGCAGTTCGAGACCTCTGGCCCAAGGGCGGTTGCGCCTTTTGGGCGTGCGGACAATTTTCCGAGAGCCGTTGCCGGGCGGCTCGGCGCTGCGCCGCCGCGCGCGATCCTGGAGCCTGTCGGGGGCCAGGGCCCGCAGCACCTTGTCAACGAATTCGCGAACGCCATCGCCGGCGGCGAGACGGATATGGTTCTGCTGGCTGGGGCTGAAGCGATTTCGACCCAGCGCCACCTCATAGC
>DASXMK010000305.1:0-4943 GCA_036495705.1 Caulobacteraceae bacterium
CGAAGCGGCCGAACTGCTCCGGTCCGGCCGGCTTCACGCCCCGGTGGCCGCGACCTATCCCTTGTCGGCTATCAAGGACGCCGTGGCCCAAGTGGAAAGTGGCGGCAAGGTGCTGCTCGATGTGGCCGCCAACTGAGCGCGCCCGGGCGCGGGACGAGATCGCCGCCACTCCGATGGCGGGACGATGCCCCGGCCGGCCGCCTCATTCATTCAGACCAGGAGACTGACATGACCAAGACCACGCCCGAGCAAAACAAGGCCCTCGTCCTTGAGGCCTTCGAAACCCTATTCAACAAGCGCGACTATGCCGGGGCCGAGCGGTTCTGGTCCACCCGCTACATCCAGCATAGCGCTCATATCGGGCCAGGCCGCGAGGGTCTGTTCGACCTGATCCGATCGGCCCCGGCGGCGCTGCGCTACGAAAACCAGCTGATCGTGGCCGAGGGCGATTTCGTCATCGCCCACGGTCGCTTCTCAGGCCACGGCCGCCCGGCGGCCTGGATCGCCGCCGACGTGGTCCGCGTCGAGGATGGCAAGCTCGCCGAGCACTGGGACGTCCTTGAGGACGAAGCGACCGAGGCGGAATCCGTTAGCGGACTGCCGATGTTCGGCGATCGTTTCCCGGCCTAACGGTTCACGAGCTCCAATGTCCTAAGGAATTGAGGCAGTTGACATGACAGCGCCGTTCCTCGTCTGCGCCGCTATCACAGCCGTCAGCGCATTTGTCAGTCTTGGGTTTTCCATTGCGTCAGTTCCAAAGGCGGAGGGACAGGCACGAACACTGGCGCTCTATGCTTGCGCGAGGAGCATCGCATTCGCGATCATCAGCGTCGTTCCCTTTGCAACGGCATGGAGTCTCTGGCTCGGGGCGGTCGCCGCCGGGATGATCATCCTGCAGGTGTTGGACGCTGGTGTTGGAGTCACGATCGGAGACCGGATGAAGACGTTCGGTCCAGCCGCAATAGCTGTCACCAATCTGACGGCCCTCGTGTGGCTCATCAGCCGCTGACTTGGTCGAGGCCAGCTAGCCCCAGGCCAAGTTCCGCTTTGGCGCTGCCAGACCAAACTGGGTTTAAGGGCTCAGATCCTGGTTTTGCGGAGTCGGCGCCGCGCAGTTCGATGTCCGCTTCCGGGCAATGCGAGTTGCTACAGGTCGCGAACCCGGTCGCCAAACACGCGCTCGAGCTGACCGCGAAGGTCTCTGAGGGCTTCGCGCGACAGGCTGATTTCAACGCTCGGCCCGCTGGTGGTCATAAACCGGATCAGGCCGTCATCACTGTCCTCGTCTAACCGGACATCGGCGTTGGCGGCTAAGTAGGTGAGCATGTCGGTCATGATGGCGTCGAGCCTCCGTGCAAGTCCCAACTTATATTGCAAGCTGTCAATTCCGTTCACGTCCGCAAGGTCAGGCCGCCATCGGCGGCGATGGCCTGGCCGGTGACGAAGGCCGAATCGTCCGAGGCCAGGAACAGGGCCAGGCGGGCCACGTCGATGGGTTCGCCCAGGCGCCGCAGCACCGACTTCCGGGCCCAGATATCGGCGATCCGCGGGTCGGCGAAGTTCTGCGCCGTCATGCCGGTGCGGATGGCCCCGGGCAGGATGGCGTTGGCGGTGACGCCGTGCTTGCCAAGCTCGAGCGCCAGGGTGCGGGTCAGGCCCACCACCCCGGCCTTGGCGGCGCAATAGGCCGAAAGGCCATAGTCGGTGTGCTCGGCCATGACGCTGGCGGTGCTGATGATACGCCCGGCCGGCGAGGCGATGAGGTGCCGGATGGCTTCGCGGGTCAGGCGAAAGACGGCGCGCAGATCCACGCCCTGGATCCGGTCCCAGGCTTCGTCGGACATCTCCTGGGCAAGGACCGATGCCCCGATGCCGGCGTTGTTGAAGAGCACGTCGAGGCGTCCGAAGGCGGCCAGGGCGGCGGAGACGATCCGGGCCGGGGCGTCATCGGCGCTGACATCGGCCTCCAGCGGCGTGATCGAGGGTTGGGTGAAGTCGAGGCCGGCGGCCGACTGGTCGACGGCCAGTACGCCGGCGCCCTCGGCGGCGAAGAGTTCGGCGCTGGCCCGGCCAATGCCTGAGGCCGCGCCCGTGACAATGGCCGCCTTTCCGCTCAGTCTGCCCATCGCCTGCGCTCCTGAAACAACCTCTCGCGAGTGAAACCGGGGAAACCGCCGATGATCAAGCTCACCTTTGCCCTTGTGCGCCGGCCCGAGCTCACCCGGGAAGCCTTCCAGGCCTATTGGTTCGACCGTCACGCCCCGCTGGTGGCGAGCGTGCGCGAGGTCTTGCGCATCCGCCGCTATGTGCAGAGCCACAGCCTGCCGGCGGAGGCCTCGGAGGCTCTGCGCAGCGCGCGCCACGGGCCGGAAGGCTACGACGGCGTGGCGCAGCTGTGGTGGGACAGCCTCGAGGACGTAGCCGCCGCGATGACCGATCCCGCCGGGATCGAGGCCGGCCGCCAGCTGTTGGAGGACGAGCGCAAATTCATCGATCTGGAAAAATCGCCCGTGTGGTGGGGCGAGGAGAAGGCGATCTTCTAAAAGGCCTTCAGGCGCGGCCGAGTAGGGCCAGCAGCACCAGGCTCAGGGCCATCAGGACACCCAGCGAGGCGACGGCGGCGCCGGCCACCCTCCCCCCGGACCCCAGGACGGCGCGAAAGTCGGTGGAGAGGCCGAGGGCGGCCATGGAGACGATGGTCAGGACCTGGCAGGCCACCGCCATCGGCGGCAGGATCGGCGCCGGCAGATAGCCCGCCGTCCGCGCCGCCGCCAAGGCGGCGAAAGCCAGGATGTACCACGGGACGAGTTTGGCCAGCGGCGGCCGGGCGGCGCGAGAGCCGGCGGTCAATGACAGGACGAGGATCAGCGGCCCGAGCATCATCACCCGGGCGAGCTTGACCATCGCCCCCACCTGCACGGCCGCGCCCCCGACCGGGGCGATGGCGATCTCCAACGGGCGCTTGGCGCTGAAGCTGACTCCCGCTGTCCAGCCGGGGCGGGCGCGGCCGAAGGTGGCGATGGCCCCGCCGATGAGGATCGCCGCCACCACGCCCTCGATCCAGGCGCGCCCGGTCAGCGCGGCCTCGGCCTGGACCGCCAGCCACGCGCCGGCGGCGACGGCGAGACTGGCGCCGATGCCCGCGACAAGCGGGTCGAGCGCCCGCCCGGCGCGGAGGCCAAACGGGCCGGCGACCATGGCCAAGGTCACGCCGGGAAGGCTCGGTCTTCGAAGGCCGGCGTGCGCCGGCGGCCCACCACCAGGCGATCGTTGAGATCGGCGACGGCGCGGCTGCCGGTGCTGACGCACAGGCCGGGGATCAGGGCATGAAGCGCGCAGGCCAAAGACGCGACGAACAGCCGAAGGGCGAAGGAAAAAGCGACCCGTTGGTGCTCGAAATAGCTTTCGCCCATCGACCGCGGATGGTCGAGGAACAGGCGATTCAACATGGCGCTTCTCCCACGCACCCGGGCGCTAGTGGGAGCCTATTGCGCGACTCGCGATATTTTCTCCCAATCTTGGCGCGTTTCAGCTAGTCGATTGGGATGAATTCGCGCCCTCCTCAGGCTCTCGACGCCGCCGACCTGCGCATCCTCGGCGTGCTGCAGGAGGACGCGGCGCTTTCGATCGGCGAGGTGGCCGAGCGGGTGAACCTGTCGCAGAACGCCTGCTGGCGACGGATCAAGCGCCTGGACGACGATGGGGTCATTCTGCGTCGGGTGGCGCTGCTGAACGCCCAGCGCCTGGAGGCCGGAGTGACGGTGTTCGCCACCATCCGCGCCGCCGAGCATTCGGACGCCTGGCTGGCGGAGCTGACGGCGGTCGTGCGCCGCATCCCCGAGATCGTCGAGTTTTACCGCATGAGCGGTGACGTCGATTACCTGCTCAAGATCCGGGTCGCCGATATCGCCGCCTATGACGCTGTCTACAAGCGCCTGATCCACGGCATCCGGCTTTCTGACGTCAGCTCGGCCTTCGCCATGGAGGAGCTGAAAAACACCACCGCCATTCCCCTGCCGGTCGGGTAACGTCGGCCACGCCGGCGCACATCTGACTTTCAGGTGGCCCGGGCGTGGGGGTATTGTGGCGCGGGCTTTGGTGGAGACGAGGATGACCCGCCAGCAACTCAATCGATTGAGTGGAATCGCACCGGTTGTCCTGTCGGTGATGGCGTTTTTGCTCGTCATGACCGCCTTGGCGACCGGATTTGAAAAAGGCGAAAAGGATGAGGGCGCCACGGCGCACCTGTTCCAGCTTCTGGTCGTGGCCCAGGCCCCGTTCATTCTGGCGTTTCTGGCCACGGCGGAATGGGGTCGCATGGCCCGCGTGGCGCGTTACCTGGCCTTGCAGATAGCCGCCTTGGTCATGGCGTTCGCCCCGGTCGCCTATTTCAGGCTCTAAGCGAAGGGCCAAGGTGGCCCTGGCTATTGCCGCTTGTGCCTGAGCGCGGCTTTTGGTCTGGTCGGACGATGGCGCGGGTCGAGCTTTCGCGGGTGCGCAAGGCGTTCGGCGCGATCACGGTCCTGCGCGACATCGATCTCGTCATCGAAGACGGCGCGAGTGACGACGAACCTGTCTGAACTCGCGCGACAGCCAGTCTCGGGCCGCGACTCCCGCCCGCCGCGCTGGCGGTTGGCTGTGTTCGCCAGCGGCGACTTTGGCTTCAATCTCTTCTGGCAGAGCCTGATGCTCTACCAGCTGTTCTACTACACCGAGACGCTGCGCATCCCGATGGCTGAGGCTGCGACCTGCTACGCCATCGCCGCGGTCTGGGACGGTCTGGCGAGCTTCGCGGTCGGAATCCTCACCGACCGGCGCGGCGACGAGCGGTTTTACCGCCGAGCCCTTATCCTCGGGGCCGCGCCGCTGGGTCTGAGCTTCGTCCTGAGTTATTCGCCGCCCCCAGCCGGCGGCCCCTGGATCCTGGCCCGGATCCTGGGTGG
>DASXMK010000306.1:0-1732 GCA_036495705.1 Caulobacteraceae bacterium
TGCTCGGCATGTACCGCAAGAAGGACCGGCCTTCGTGAGGCGCTCCCCGAATCCCCTCCACCCCTTCGGGGTCCCCCTCCCCCGGCCATCGGGAGGAGAGGCGCTGGCGCTCTCTCCCCCCTCTGGGGGGAGTACGGCCGATAGGCCGGGAGGGGGGTGCGAGCCGTGAACGCCAATCTCGCTTCCCTGGCCTACCTCGTCTGCGGGGTCCTGTTCATCCTCGCCCTGCGCGGGCTTTCCAGCCCGGCGACCAGCCAGCGCGGCAACCTGATGGGCATGACCGGCATGGCCATCGCCATCGCCGTGACCCTCAGCGTCCTGCTGGCGTCAGGGGACCTGGACGGGGTGACCCTGGCCCTGATCGCCGGTGGCGTGGCCGTAGGTGGCAGCGTCGGCGCGGTGATCGCCCGCCGCGTGCATATGACCGCCATGCCCCAGCTGGTGGCCGCCTTTCACTCCCTGGTGGGATTGTCCGCTTGCCTGGTGGCCACGGCGGCGATCTATACGCCGGCCGCGTACCACATCGACGATCCCACCGGCGTGAAGCTCGAGAGCCTGATCGAGCTTTCGGTCGGCCTGGCCATCGGGGCCGTCACCTTCACCGGCTCGCTGATCGCCTTTGCCAAGCTCAACGGCAACATGTCGGGCGCGCCGATCCTGTTGCCGGCCCGGCACCTGCTGAACCTGGCGCTGGCCGCCGCCATCGTGATCCTGATCGTGTTGCTCAGCGCCTCCAGCGGCCACGCCCTGTGGGCGTTCTGGGCGATCCTGGTCCTCGCCCTCGTCGGCGGCGTGACCCTGATCATCCCCATCGGCGGGGCGGACATGCCGGTGGTGGTGTCGATGCTCAACAGCTATTCCGGCTGGGCGGCGGCGGCGCTCGGTTTCACCCTCGGCAACATCACCTTGATCATCACCGGGGCCTTGGTCGGCTCGTCCGGCGCCATCCTTTCCTACATCATGTGCAAGGGCATGAACCGCTCGTTCGTGTCGGTGATCCTGGGCGGCTTTGGCGGCGAAGACGCCGGACCCGCCGGCGGCGCGGCGGAGACCCGGCCGGTGAAGCAGGGCTCGGCCGAGGACGCCGCCTTCATCCTGAGGAACGCCTCCAAGGTGATTATCGTCCCCGGCTATGGCATGGCGGTGGCCCAGGCCCAGCACGCCCTGCGCGAGATGGCCGACCGCCTCAAGGCCGAGGGCGTGGAGGTGAAATACGCCATCCACCCTGTGGCCGGGCGCATGCCCGGGCACATGAACGTGCTGCTGGCCGAGGCCAACGTGCCCTATGACGAGGTGTTCGAGCTCGACGACATCAATTCCGAGTTCGCCACCGCCGACGTCGCTTTCGTGATCGGGGCCAACGACGTCACCAACCCCGCCGCCAAGACCGATCCCAAGAGCCCGATCTACGGCATGCCGATCCTGGACGTGGAAAAGGCCCGCACGGTGCTGTTCGTCAAACGCGGCATGGGCTCGGGCTATGCCGGGGTGGAGAACGAGCTGTTCTTCCGCGACAACACCATGATGCTGTTCGGCGACGCCAAGAAGATGGTCGAGGGCATCCTCAAGGCGCTCTGAGCTTGTCGAAGCACGAGGGCCGTCCCATCCGCGCGACCCGCACGAACGCCTTTTCCACATCGCCGGCGCGGCCTAAAGCTTGGGCGTGCGCATCCTCAGCAAGTGTCTCGCCGGCCTGGTCCTGGCGGTCCTGGCCTATGTCGCCATCGACGGG
>DASXMK010000307.1:0-1591 GCA_036495705.1 Caulobacteraceae bacterium
AGGCCACTTTGTCGTCGGGGTCTTCCGGTGGCGTGAGCATCCGGCAAACCTTGTCGGCCAGGTCAGTAATGCTGGTAAAGGATCCGAGGTCGTGATTGCCGCCACGCCCCGGATAGCGAACCGCGATGCGCTTGATGTCACTGGCGAATGCCTTGGCAAAGGGAACGTAATACTCTGCTGATCCGCCGGCGTGCGGAAAGATGTAAAGCTTCGGCGGTTGCCCGGTCACGCGGCAACGATACAGTCCTGGACACCGCCGCTGGAGGCGCGGCGCGGCGCGGGCCGAAAAGGCGGGATCGCCGGGCGGCGTGTGCTACGAACTGTGGTTTCACGGCGCCCGATTGACCCTTACCTGAGGGTTAGCTGAGGGTTAGCTGAGGTTCACGACTTCCGACAAACCTGGGCGTTAACGCACCGTTTCCTGTGGGGATCGTTTCGCCTATTCGGCTGTCGCTGGAGGCAAAAAAAGCATACGATTTCTCCGCCATCACGCATGGCAGTCGCTCTTGGGGAGGTCTACCCATTCGCTTGGCCTGAAGTACTATTCAACTTCAGTGTCGGCGGGGTCGTTCATAGGAGGTTGGAAGGTGTTTGTAACTACACAGCCGGATGTTCTGGCGGGGGCTGCGGGCAACTTGTCGGGTATCGGGGATGCGATGGTGGCCCGCAATGCGGCCGCTGCGACCCCGACGACCGGGCTGGCCCCAGCGGCGTCCGACCTGGTGTCGGCGATGACGGCCGCCCAGTTCGGCCAGCACGGCGTGGCCTATCAGCAGATCGCCGCTCAGGCGGCGGAAGTCCATGAGCAGTTGGTGGCCGCGTTGCGCTCGGGAGCCGGTGCCTACGCACTGACCGAGGCGGCGAACGTGGCCTCAGCCGGCTTCTGAGCGGGTCCCGGGTCGATGAGCTTTTCGCTATTTGCCCCCGAGATCAATTCCGCGCTGATGTTTACCGGGGCGGGGTCCGAGCCGTTGTTGAGCGCGGCGACGGCCTGGGATGGGTTGGCCGCCGATCTGGAAAGCACCGCCACGCAGTATCAGACCCTGGTCACCAATCTGACCACTGGCCCGTGGCTGGGGCCGTCGTCGGCGCAGATGGCCTCGGCGACCGCGCCCTACATCGCGTGGCTGCAGGGCACGGCCACCACCGCCGCCCAGACCGGGGCGCAGGCCAAGGCGGCGGCCGCGGCCTACCAGACCGCCTACTCGTCGATGGTGCCGCTGCCGACGATCGCCGAGAACCGGGCGGAGTTGGCCACCTTGGTCGCCAACAACTTCCTGGGCCAAAACACCGGGGCGATCGCGATCAACGAATCGAACTACCTGGACATGTGGATTCAGGACGCGCTGGGCATGGACACCTATCAGCTGAACTCCCAGGCGGCCAGCGCCCTGCCCGCACAGGCGGCGGCGCCCCAGGTGGCCAGCGGCGCGCTGGCCAGCGCGGCCACGACCGCCGCACCGGCCGCCAGCAGCACCTCGGGGACCTCCACGGTCATCCAGGGCCTGCTCGGAGACCTCGCCCAGCTCTTCGGCGTGGCAGCTAACACCGGCCCTACGACTTTGGACGCCGCTGGGTTGACGAGCTGGCT
>DASXMK010000308.1:0-9458 GCA_036495705.1 Caulobacteraceae bacterium
CCGCCGACCAGTGCGCCGCCAACCTGCCGGGCATGCAGGATGTCAGCCGCGTTTTCCGCTTTGACTGAACCTCCGTACAGAATTGGCGAATTTCCGCCCTTGTCGCCGAAGCGCTGGCTCAGCGCCTCGCGGATGGCGAGATGCACCGCTTCGATCTCGGCGATCGACGGGGTAAGCCCGCTTCCGATGGCCCAGACAGGCTCATAGGCGACGCTGAAGGCTCTGCCCGCCAGGGCTAGCGGCAACGATGCCCGCACTTGGGCGGTGACCACGCCGGCGGCCCTGCCGATCCGTCGTTCCTGCAGGCTCTCACCAACGCAGATGATCGGCTCGAGACCGGCATCGATCGCCGCTCTTACCTTGGCCGCGACATCGGCGTTGCGCTCACCGTGGCCCTGGCGTCGCTCAGAGTGACCGAGGATCACGAGGCTGGCGCCGGCGTCTGCAAGCATTTCGGCCGATATGTCGCCCGTAAAGGCTCCGCGAGCTTCAGAACTGCAGTCCTGTCCGCCGATCTCGATACTGCTGCCGGCCAGCGCCGAGGCCATGCGGCTGATCAGGGTCGCTGGCGGACAAAGGGCGACGCGGGCGCCGACCGGATGCGCATCCAGCCACGAAGCGATGGCGCGCGCCTCGATGATCGAGGCTTCCACGCCGTTCATCTTCCAGTTGCCGGCGATCAGCGCGCGCAAGGTCAAGGGTGAAAAATCTCCGGTGACGCCACAGTGTATCGCCAGGGCTAAGGCGCCGCGCCGGTCGGCTCAAGGCGCGCCGTGCTTGCGGGCGGACGTACGCCTCAACTATACCGCCCAATCCCTGGCGGCTCGCGCCGTCCAACGCTGCGCGCCCGAGACTTTCGACATGACTGGAACCCTTCGCTCGACGGCTCGCAATCCCGTCGCCATCGCCATAATGGGCGGCTTGATCCTGGTATTCCTCATCATGGGGGTCGGCGGCGGCCGGTTTCCCGACGCTTTTCGAGCCGTCAACGCCGACGCGGTGGTGAGCGTGGGCTCGCACTCGCTAGGCAGCCGGGATTTCGACAAGCTCTGGGAACAGCAAAAACAGAAGTACCAGCAACAGACTGGCCAGCAGCTGACCAACGAGTTTCTGGTCCAGAACGGCGTCGACCTGCAACTGCTCAACGAAGTCGCGCAGGAACAGGCGGGCATGGAAATGCTCCAGCGCGCGGGCATCGTTCCGGGACCCACGCTGGTGGACAACGAAATCAAGAAGATGACCTGGGCCTTCGACCGGGTGACCGGACAATTCAGCGAGAAACAGTTCGTCCAGGCCTTGGCCGAGCAGGGCATCACTCCGCGCCAGGCCCAAGCCGAGATTACCGACGAACTGGCCGTGCGCCACTTTGGTTACGCGGCGGCGGCTGGGCTGCAGGCCCCGATCCTCTATGTCGCGCTCAGCGCCGCGCAGGGGACGGAAAGCCGCGACGTCTCATATTTCGTCATGGGCCTTAACGCCGTGCCGGCCCCCGCCCAGCCGACCGACGCCCAGATTGTGGCATTCATGAAGGCCCACGCCGCCCAGCTCATGCAGCCTGAAATGCGGGTTTTCACGCTGGCCCGGTTCTCGGCCAAGGACATCGCGCCGACCGTCAAGATCGATCCCGCTCAGGTGGCCAAGGAATTCGCGTTCCGCAAGGACACCCTGTCGACGCCGGAAAAGCGCTCCGTCGTCGAAATCCCCGTCAAGAGCGCCGCCGATGGGACTATCGCCGCCCGCCGGCTGCGTGCGGGCGAGGATCCAGCGACCATCGCCAGGTCCCTAGGCGCGGAGTCGGTCACCTACGACGACAAGCCTCAATCGGCGATCGCCGACCGCAAACTCGCTCAGGCGGCGTTTGCGCTCAAGACCGGCGGTGTGGCCGGTCCGGTCGCCGGCGACCTCGGTCTGGCGGCGATCAAAGTGGTCAAAGTCACGCCAGGCGCCGCCGCGACCCTAGCCAGCGCCACGCCCCAGATCGAGGCCGACATCAGACAAAAGCAGGCCGCCGACCTGGCCTATCAAGAGAGCCAGAAATTTGACGACGCACGCCAAGCCGGGGCGAGCGTCGCTGACGCCGCCAAGAAAGCGGGCGTCATCCCTATCACCATCGGGCCGGTGACCGCCCAGGGCGCGGATGCCGAGGGCAAGCCCAACCCCATCTTGTCCGACAAAATCCTGAAGGCGGCCTTCGCCATGCCCGCCGGGCAAGACGGAGACCTGGAAGATGCCGGATCAGGCGAATATTTCGCGGTTCGTGTCGAGCGGATTCAACCGCCGGCGTTGCCGTCATTGGCTGACAAACGGCCCCAATTGGCCCGGGCGCTGATGAACGAGGAACTGGTGACTGCCCTCAAGGCAAAAGCCAAAGACCTCATGGCTGTGGCTCGAAAGAGCGGCAATCTTGACGCCGCCGCCGCTCAAGTTGGCGCACATGTCGTCCAGCAAAAGGCCATGCAGCGCCTGAAGGCGCAGCAATATCAGGCGCTTGGTCGGGAGTTCCTGGAGAATGTGTTTGGCGTGAAGCCCGGAGAGGTGTTCGCGGCTGGCGGCCAGGGCGGCATCTATATCGGCAGGATTGACGCCGCCCATCCGGGAGACGTGCAGGAGACCGCCCAGTTGGCCGCGGCCGTGCGCTCCCGGGCGTCGCAAGCCTATTCGGACGACGTACTATCCGCGGTGCAGAACGCGGCCCGAAAGGACCTCAAAGTAACCCTGAATATGGCCCTTGCCCGTCAGACCCTGGGCGTCGACCCCAATCTCCTTTCCAAGGGCAAGACCGGCTCGGCCCTGGCCAAGTGATCTCGCCGGCGACGATAGAAGCATTTGCGCAACTGTACGACGGCGGCGCCCCGCAGCTCGTGTGGACGCGGCTAGTCGATGACCTTGAAACGCCGGTATCCGCCTATCTGAAGATCGCCCGCGACCGGCCCTACGCATTTCTTTTCGAGTCCGTGGAGGGCGGCGCCTGGCGGGGTCGTTATTCGATTGTCGCCATGCAGCCCGACCTCGTGTGGCGCTGTCTCGGCGATCGGGCCGAATTGGCGACCGGCGATAACATCTCCACTAGCTGCTTCACCGCTCAGCCAGGTGGCGCGCTGGACTCTCTTCGCGATGTGACCGGAAGATCGAGGATCGAGTTGCCTCCAGGGCTTCCGCCGATGGCGGCGGGGCTATTTGGGGTGTTCGGCTATGACATGGCGCGGCTCGTCGAACCTCTGCCGGACATCAATCCCGATCCGCTGAAACTTCCCGACGCTGTGGTGATCAGGCCATCGATCGTCGCTATCTTCGATGCCATCGCCCAGGAAATCATCCTCGTCACCACGGTTCGCCCGGATAAGACCTCCGCGGGGGCGGCGTACGAGGCGGCCTGCGCGCGCCTCAATGCGGTGATGGCGGACCTTGCGCGTCCCCTGCCCCGGTCGCCGACCGTTCAGGCGCCGGCCCAGCCCCCGGAATTGGCCTCGCCGCTCAATCGTCAAGCCTATGGAGCCATTGTCGAGCGGGCCAAGGCTTATATCCGCGCGGGGGACGTCTTTCAGGTGGTGCCCAGCCACCGTTTCACCACTCCATTCGACCTCGATCCGTTCGCGCTCTACCGCGCGTTGCGCCGGGCCAATCCCAGCCCGTTTCTCTACTATTTGAACTTTGACGGCTTCCAGCTGGTGGGCTCATCACCAGAGATCCTGGTGCGGCTGCGCGACGGCAAGATCACCATCCGACCGATCGCCGGCACGCGCCGTCGGGGCGCGACACCAACCGAAGATGCAGCGCTGGAGAAGGAACTTCTGGCCGACCCCAAGGAGCGCGCCGAGCATCTCATGCTGCTGGATCTTGGACGCAACGACGTGGGCCGGGTGGCTATGCTCGGCGAGCAAGGTCGCAATGACGCGGTTGATCGAATCCGTGCGCCCAGGGTGCGGGTCACGGAAAGCTTTGTCGTCGAGCGCTATAGTCACGTGATGCACATTGTCTCGAATGTCGAAGGCGACGCGCGCGAAGGATTGGACCCGGTCGATGTGCTGATGGCCGCCCTCCCGGCGGGGACGCTTTCCGGCGCACCCAAAGTGCGGGCAATGCAGATCATCGATGAATTGGAGACTGAAAAGCGTGGCATCGCTTACGCGGGCGCTGTCGGCTACATCGGCGCAGACGGCTCGGTCGACACCTGCATCGTGCTGCGAACGGGCATGGTAAAGGACGGCGTCCTCTACGTTCAGGCCGGCGGCGGTATCGTCGCCGACTCCGACCCGGACGCCGAATATGAGGAGACTCTGCAAAAGGCCGGGGCGCTGCGCGGCGCGGCCGCGGAGGCTTGGCGGTTCGGATAGCATCGCTTGGCGTGTGCCGGCCGTGGCCCTAAAAGCGCCGCCATGATCCTGGTGATCGATAACTACGACAGCTTCACCTACAACCTCGTCCATTACCTGGACGAGTTGGGCGTGCAGACGCGCGTGCAACGGAACGACGTCATGACCGCCCGTCAGACGCTCGACATGCGACCCGAAGCGGTGGTGCTCTCCCCAGGTCCGTGCACGCCCGACAAAGCGGGCATTTGCCTGGATCTGATCCAGGAAGCGCCGCGCGACTTGCCCATTCTCGGCGTGTGCCTCGGCCATCAGGCGATTGGCCAGGCGTTCGGGGGGCGGGTGGTTGCCGCGCGAACCATCATGCACGGCAAGACCAGCCCCATCCGGCATCGGGGACAGGGGCTATTCGCGGGTTTGCCAGATGGATTCACAGCCACCCGCTATCACAGCCTGGCGGTAGCCAGAGAGAGCCTACCGCTAGACATTGCGGTAACCGCCTGGACCGACGATGGCGAGATCATGGGCCTTTCGCACCGCGATCGGCCGGTCCACGGCGTGCAGTTTCATCCGGAATCCATCGCCACCGAAGGCGGGCATCGACTTCTGGAGAATTTCCTTCACCTCGCCGGCGTTCGCGTCGTCGCCGAGACGTAGGAGAGCCGGTCGTGTCCGAGTCCTTTAAGCCCCTGCTGGCACGTCTGGCCGACGGCGCCACGCTCGTTGGTGAGGACGCCGACGCCTTCTTTTCCGCGTGCCTCAGGGGCGAGCCGACCCCGGCCCAGATCGCCGCCGCGATCACCGCCATGCGGCTGCGCGGCGAGACCGTAGGAGAGATCACCGCCTGCGCCCGGGCCCTGCGACGCGCGGCCATGCATCTCGACCACGATCACGACGTCATCGATGTCTGCGGGACCGGGGGTGATGGCGCCCACACGCTGAATATTTCCACCGCGGTGGCGTTCGTCGCCGCCGGTGGCGGCTTGAAAGTGGCCAAACATGGCAACCGGGCCGCCTCGTCACGCTGCGGCTCCTCTGACGTCCTGGCGACGCTGGGGGTCAATCTGGATGCGAGCCCTGAACGCCAGAGGCGCTCGCTCGACGAGGCCGGCGTGTGCATCCTCTTCGCCCCTGCACACCACAGGGCCATGAGACATGTCTCGCCAATACGTCAGGAACTCGGCTTTCGCACGGTGTTCAACCTCCTGGGGCCGCTCTCCAATCCTGCCGGCGCGAGGCGCCAACTGCTGGGGGTCTACGATGGGCGCTGGGTCGATCCGCTCGCGCGGGTTCTCGGGGCTCTCGGCGCGACCCGCGCCTGGGTGGTGCATGGCGACGGCCTGGATGAGATCACCACCACCGGGGTGACCCACGTCGCCGAGTGGCGCGACGGCGGCCTGCGACTGTTCAACATCACACCCGAGGCCGTGGGTCTTCAGCGCGCCGACCTCACCGACCTGCGCGGTGGCGACCCGGCCGAAAACGCCGCCGCCATACGGGACTTGCTGGACGGCGCGGCCGGGCCCTACCGGGACATCGTGCTGATGAACAGCGCTGCGGCGTTTCTGGTGGCCGACAAGGTCGAAACCTTGCTGGAAGGCGTCGAGCTTGCCGCCCAGTCGATCGATTCCGGCGCCGCCAAAACGGCCTTGGAGAAGCTGATTAGTCTCACGCGCGACGACACATGAGCGATATCCTGCACCGGATCGCGGACTACAAACGCCAGGAGGTGCGTGACCGGCGCAAAGGCGTATCGCATGACGAGCTCCAACGTCGCGCCCGCGCCCAGTCAGCACCCAGGGGGTTCCGCGCCGACCTCCAACACGCCTACATGCCGGGCCGCATGCCCCTGATCGCCGAGATCAAGAAAGCCTCCCCGTCCAAGGGACTGATCCGTCCTGACTTCGACCCGCCGGCGCTGGCGCGCGCCTACGAGCGCGGGGGAGCGACTTGTCTATCCGTACTTACGGACGGCCCGAGCTTCCAGGGCGCCGATGAGGACTTGGCTGCGGCGCGCGAGGCCTGCGCTTTGCCCTGCCTGCGTAAAGAATTCCTGGTCGATCCCTGGCAAGTGGCCGAATCGCGCTCTCTCGGCGCGGATGCGGTGTTGGTGATTCTCGCCCTGGTCGATGATTCGCTGGCCGCTGAAATGGCATCCGAAGCCCAACAGTTCGGCATGGACGTCCTAGTCGAAACCCACGATCGTGCTGAGCTGGCCCGGGCGGCCAAGCTTGGCGCGGACCTTATCGGGGTCAACAATCGGGACCTGAGGACGTTCGTGACCGATCTCGCCGTGACTGAACGTCTGGCTCAGGAAATACCTGTAAGCGCTCTTCTTGTAACGGAAAGTGGTATCTACTCACCCTCGGATGTAGCCCGACTCGAAGCCGCCGGCGCGCGCGCTATGCTCGTCGGCGAAAGCCTGATGCGCGCCGAGGATGTCGAGTCCGCAACCCGGGATCTGTGCCGCTCTTCTGCGCCGTCGCCTTGACAATTTCAGAGAACACTCCGAGAACGCCCGCCGACGTTTTTGATTTGTTCCTTGTTGTCCAAGGATGACAGCGATGCTGACGCGCAAGCAACATGAACTGCTGATGTTCATTCACGAACGGATAAAGGAGACCGGCGTGTCTCCATCGTTCGATGAAATGCGAGATGCTCTGGATCTGGCGTCGAAGTCCGGAATTCACCGCCTAATCACGGCGCTGGAGGAACGCGGTTTTCTTCGCCGTCTGGCGCACCGGGCCCGAGCGCTCGAGGTGCTCAAACTGCCTGAGCAAGCGACTACGGCCGCGCCCGCCAAGGGACGAAATCCGTTCCGGCCCAAAGTCGTTGAGGCGGGACGCGCCCCCTCGCCGGCCAATGAAGTGCGGGATTTGCCGGTCCTGGGTCGAATCGCCGCCGGCACGCCGATCGCCGCCATCCAGGACGAAAAGGAACGCCTGCAGGTTCCTGAGACCATTCTGGGATCGGGCGAACATTTCGTACTCGAGGTTCAGGGCGATTCGATGATCCACGCCGGCATTCTCGATGGCGACTACGTGGTTATCCGGCGGGGCGAGAACGCCAATTCGGGCGAGATCGTTGTCGCTCTGGTGATGGGTGAGGAAGCCACACTCAAGCGCCTGCGCCGCAAGGGCGCATCTATCGCCCTGGAGGCGGCCAATCCCGCCTATGAGACCCGAATCTTCGGACCCGATCAGATCGAGGTTCAGGGCAAACTCGTGGGTCTCATCCGGCGCTACCACTGACTGTCCACGGGCGCTCGCCCCGCAAGGGTTGCGACCACACCACCCGCCATCCGAGGGGCGTGGCGTAGATCTCGGCCGATCCGCCGCGCCTGAACGCTTCCCGCCCAAACACACGGACATCTCGGCAGCTTTCCGGAAGCGGCGTGCTCGCTCGGATGATGAGGATCTCGGCGTGCTCGCACAGGCTCGCCAAGCGATCAGTCTTGGGCTCGCGTTTTGTCCACCAGGCGGCGATCGCGGGCCGAGTAGCCATGTGGGGAGCGCATGCCGATCGGTCACAATCAAACAGCGCCCGCACAGCGGCGTCGGGCTCCGCCGGAAGCCGCCAGCCATGCCGCTGCGCCCAAGCTTGAGTGGCATAGAGGCGTGTCTTGGGCTTAAGCGCCACAACCTCGCCATTGACCGCCAGAGCCGCGTCGCCGCCATCGCCGGACATCCATGCGACTGGCGGGTCCGGCCGGGGCCACAGAGCCACAGCCGCCGCCATCGGGACCCCGATCCAACGCAGATGTCCGCGCCACAGGCAGGCGAAGACAATGCCGATGTAGGAGACGGCCAGCGCGAGCGTCGGCGCCGACGGCATGGCGATCGCCGCCCCTGGCGCGGTTGAGAAGAACTGGCCGATCGCAATGACGCTTCGGGCGCCCCACCCCGCCAGCCAGAACAACGGCGCGACCTGATCAGGACCGAGGCCGAGGGCCTGAACCAACAGGCACAGAGCCAGCAACGGCATGAGCAGGGCGCTGGCGACGAAGTCGGCGGTGAGGTTGGCGAACACCCCGTAATTGGCAACGCGGTTGAAGTGCTGGATCGCGAACGGCCCGGTGGCCGTCCCGGCCACAAGGCTGACCATGACCATGGCGATCAGCCAATCGCGAGCGGTCTGCAGAGCTGCGATCGGCCACGGCAGGCCACTGACCCTGTGCCCGCGCGGCCAAATCTCGGCCATCGCCACGAGCGAGGCCGTAGCGCAGAACGACATTTCAAAGCCGGGCTGAAGAACGGCTTCAGGCTCCAGCAACAATACGATCAAGGCTGCGAGAGCCAGGGAGTGGAGGCTCAGCGCCCGCCGGTCCACCAGGATCGCGAAGAAGGCGACACTGGCGGTTATCGCCGCCCGCCGTGCCGGCGGATGCGCTCCGGAGAGGATTAGATAGCCGGCGACGACGACCAGCGCAGCCGCGGCCGCCAGCTTCTTTCCGGACACACGCAGGGCCAGCCACGGCCAAGCCGCAATCATTAGCCGGAAGGCGAAAAAGGCGAAGCCACTCACAGCGGCCGTATGCAAGCCAGCGATCGCCAACATGTGAGCCAGACCCGATCCCCGCAGTGCGTCACGATCGGCGCCCGGCAGCCAGTCCTGGTGGCTAGTGGTCACCGCGACCGCCAGCCCGGCCGCCCCGCCGTCATCAGCGCCCATGACCGCATGGATGGCGGCGGCCAGACGCAAGGCGACGGACCAGCGAAGGGCGTTCATAGCCAATTCCACCCGCAGCAAAGGCGGTGCTGGAGACCACTCGAGAAGCTCGGGAGGCCGCATGGCGAGACCGACGCCACCGACACCTTCAAACCAGGCGTCACGGGCGAAATCATAGGCGCCGGGCGCCGCCGGCCCGGGCGGCGGGTCGAGCAGAGTGGTCACCCTGATCATTGCGCCAGGGGGCGGCGTGAATTCCGGCCCGCCGGACTGGGGAACGACGATCCGGATCCGCACCGGCGTGGCTGATGGAGCCAGATGGCCAATGGTCACCGGCGCGATAAGCAGGCGAGGTCCACGCTCGCTCGGCGATTCCACGTCGACGACAAAGCCTTCGACTGTGGTGACTCCCAGGCTCGCCGGGACAATCGGGGTCGCGACCGCGTCGCTATGCAATTTGGCCGCCAGAAAACCCACGGC
>DASXMK010000309.1:0-2360 GCA_036495705.1 Caulobacteraceae bacterium
CTCCCCCGCTTCGCAGGGGAGGATCAATAGGTGGCCGGGATGGCCCTGCTGCGCGCCGTCGAGGGCGTGGGCTCGGTCTCCAGCACGTCGCCGACCACCACCTGGAGCAACATTTTCGTGGTCGGGACCGGACAGAGCAGCATCGGGACCATCGCCGGCCTGACCGGCGGCCACGTGGCCCTGTCGCTGGTCCTGACCGGCTCGGGGACCTTGAGCACCATCCTGAACGGCGTTGCGATCCCCTACGTCGGGGCGTTCACGGTCAGCAACGGCGACACCCTGGGCTTCGCGGTCTCCAACCCCACCGGGGCGAGCAACGAGAGCGGAACGGTGGCCATCACCGACGCCACCCATTCGGCCCTGCTGCAGACCCTGAATTATGTGGTGAAGCATGGTTAGGATTGAGCGCGATCCGGGCTTCTGGCAAGCGGTCGCCGCCCATCCGGAAGTGGCCCCGCGCCTGGGCGGCGCCGTGACGGCCGACGGCATCGCCGGCTTCGTCGGCCGCGAGGACGTGCTGCCGCTGGCCGCGGTCCACGGCGGGTTCCTGTTCGTCAAGCGCGACCCGCTGGGCTTCACGGCCGAGCTGCACACCCTGTTCACCCCCGAAGGCTGGGGGCGCGAGGTACTGGAGGCGGCGGTGCAGGCGTTCAACGCCGTCTTCCACATCGGCCACCAGCTGGTCTTCACTTTCGAGACCGCGACCAACCCCAAGAGCCGGCCGCCGCTGAGTTTCGGCTTCCGCCAGGGCGGCGACTGGCGCGACACCCCCTACGGCCGGATGCGCCAATGGGTCCTGACGGCCGACGCCTGGCGCGCCTCGCCGGCGTCAACCAGGAGGCGAGAAAAATGCCACTAGCCATCGCCGTCGTCGCCGCCGCCGCGGTGGGGGCCGGAGCGTCGATCTATGAGGCCAACAAGGCCTCGAGCACGGCCGAGAACGTCGCCAACCAGGACAACACTCTGCAGGCGCAGATCTACGCCAAGAACTCGGCCAACGAGCAACCCTATATCACCAGCGGCAACACCGCCGAGACCGAACTCAACGGCTTCCTGGGGCTGGGCGGCGATCCGGCCGCGACCCAGAAGGCCTTCCAGACCTATCTCAACTCCACCGGCTACCAGTTCGACCTCAACCAGGGGTTGGACGCGGTGGCCACATCCAAGGCGGCCTCGGGGCTGCTGGGCTCGGGGAGCCTGGTGACGGCGCTGGATCAGTACGGCACGGGCCTCGCCCAGCAGTTCGGCCAGCAATACGTCGGCAACCTGATGGACGAGACGAAGGTGGGGGCGAACTCCGCCAACGCCCTGGCCCAGAGCGGGCAGGCCTACGTCAACGCCGCCAACAGCAACAGCAACAGCGCCGCCACTGTCAGCGAGGGGGCCGACATCGCCACCGGAAACGCGATCAACGCCTTCCTGAAACAGGCCATTGGCGGGGTCGGGCAAGGCGGGACGAGCTATCCTGGCGGCGGCGGGCCCAACGCCTTCGCGCCGGGGATTGGAGGCTGACTGAAATGGCTGCGAACGCGCTGAAGACCGTACCCACCTCAGTGACCAGCGCCGTGCCCGGGCCGCAGATCAACGGCATGACCGGCGCGGCGATGGACGCCGGGCCCCTGGGCCAGCGGCTGGCGGGGCTCAGCCCGGAGCAACGGACCCTCGCCGCCCGGCGGATGGAGATGCTGGGGGCGATCAGCCAGGGGCTGGCCGGCCGCGCCTATCCCGAACGCCGGGCGATCCTCAACCATATGACCCCGCAACTGGCCGCGCACGGCGTGCCGCCGGCGCTCATCGCCGCTTTCGACCCGACCGACGCCAATCTGGCCGCGGCGGCGGGCGAGGCCGAGGCGGTCAAACGCCTGCTGGGGGCTCAGCCAGAGGCCAGCTGAGGTGTCGATCGGACGAACCGCACGGCGGCCAGCAAGCCGGCGCCGGCCAGGGGCAGGAAGGCGGCGAACAGCCACGGCGCGGCGACCTGGGCGGTGACGGGCGTGAAGGCGTGGGCCAGCCCAAGGAGATTGGCGATGGCCCCGGCGGCCGCGGCCCCGGCGGCCGAGCCGATCATCTGGGTCGTCGGCGTGGCGCTGGCCCCGATGGCCCGATCCTCGGCCGGCAGGGCCATGAGGATGCGCCGAGTGACGAGCGACCAGGCGAGGCCGAAACCGGCCCCCAGGATGACGCCGCTGGCGGTCACCAGAGCCACGCTGCGCGAACCGATGACGAGGGCCAGCAGGATCATGCCGCCGGTGATGGTGACCGCACCGGCCAGGATCAGGGCCCCATGGCGCCGCTCCGGCTGGCCAGAGACGATGAGCGCGGTCAGGGTCCAGCCGACGGCGTCGCTGGCCACCACATAG
>DASXMK010000310.1:0-2780 GCA_036495705.1 Caulobacteraceae bacterium
ATTTCGCCTACTATGGAGGCGACGGCGCTGACGGCATCGGCACAAAAGCCGCCGCGGTCGGCTGGCTGATGGTCGAAGCCGCCAAGGCTGACCTAGGGACATACGTCGCCGCCGACGACGCCTTCCTCGCCGCCCTGGCCAATGGCCAAGGCCAATACAACGTCAACATCCTGGCGGTTTATCCGGACATGACCGCGGCCCAGGCGGCGGCCATGGAGGCTCAGGTCACGGCCGGGGCCAGCATCACCAATCCCCTGCAGGTGGCCGACAGCGCCGCCAACGTCGCCCACAATCTCGACGCCCTGCAGGCCCTGGCGGCGAGCCATGAGCTGACATCGGTGAGCCTCACCGACGCTTCTGTCCCCGTCCTGTCGGTCACTGGGACCCAGCTGACGTCCGACGCCCAGGCGCTGGCGGAAATTTCCACCCCCTTCGCCATATCGGCGAGCGGCACATCGGCCCAATTCAGCGGCGCCACCGTTCCCAACTTCACCACACACGGCAGCGCGATCGATATCACGGACATGAATTCAAGCACCCTCACGGCAACCTTTGTCGAAAACGGCGCGGGAACATCAGGACAGCTGAGTCTTAGCGACGGCGTCCACTCGATCATGGTCAATCTCGTCGGCCAGTTGGCCGCGGCCGGCTTCTCGGGCGCCGCCGCCGCCGCCGGCTTTGCGTTGGTTTCTGACGGACACTCGGGGACCGACATCACCTGGAGCTGATCCAGGCTGCACGGCCGCGACCGCGTGAGGCTGAGCCGAGGATCGAGCTGGCTGGGGCCGCGACCCAGGCCGCCGGCGGCCGGGGCCTTGGCAATTCCAGGCCGGCCGATGTTACGCAATTTGCAATATTCCGCTTGACGTGACCCTCAAAGTGTATTTCAATATGCAACTATCGATAGCCCCGGACAAGGAACGATTCATGCAGCGAAACGGCGCGGTGATCAGGTGGTGGGCGGGGTGGTTCAAACGCCCGCAGCGTCCGTGCACGACCTCGCTCGAGCAACGGCTGAGGGACGGCGTCATCCGCCAGCGCGACACCGGCTGTCACGTGTGGACCGGGAGGATGGGCGTAACGCGGAACAAGAAAGGCGGGAAGGCGCATCTATATGGCGCCATCAGCACCGGGACCCATCGCCTGGCGTGGGAGCTGGCCCATGGCCCGATACCGGCGGGCATGCAGGTTTTGCACCGGTGCGACAACCCGCGGTGCTGTAATCCCGAGCATCTGTTCGTGGGCACCCAGCAGGACAACATGGCCGACATGGCGCTCAAGAAGCGCTCGCGAAACCGCCATACCGGCCCGATTCCCCGCGAGCCCTCGCCGTACTAACTGCGGTCTTGATGCGCCGGCCGCTCACGACGATCGAAGCGGGGGCCGGAGGCCGCCAGGGGGGCCGGCCGATAAAGAGGACCTCGGCGCCGGCCGGCCCTTCCACAATGCCGCGCTGATCCGAGCCTTGATGACCCATGCCGCCTATGGCATATTCCATCCATGGCATGTGTCGTCGAGTATACCGACGAATTTGGAGCCTGGTGGAAGGCCCTCTCGGAGAGCGAGCAAGAGGACGTCGCGGCCTACGTCACACTTCTCGAGGAGAGGGACGTCCGGCTGGGATTTCCCTATTCGTCGGGTATCAGCAGCTCGCGCCACAGCCATATGCGGGAGCTTCGGGTCCAGAGCGGTGGGAGACCCCTTCGGGTCTGCTACGCCTTCGATCCACGCCGGATGGCGATCCTGCTCATTGGCGGAGACAAGACGGGCGACGATCGGTTCTACGAGACCTTCGTCCCTGAGGCGGACCGCCTTTACGACGAACACCTTGAGGAGTTGAGGAAGGAAGGATTGACGCCATGACCGGACGACACGCGTTCGACCGCCTGCGCGAAGGGATGACGGACAAGCAGCGCGCCGATGCGGCCGCGAAAGCCGCGTCGCTGCGCGAGGAAATGACCCTCACCGAACTTCGGCAGGCGCGCGAACTCACCCAAGTGAACCTGGGGGAAACCTTGCATGTCGGCCAGACCGCGATCGCCAAGATGGAGAAGCGGGCGGACATGTACGTCAGCAACCTGCGGCGCTTCATCCAGGCGATGGGCGGGGAACTGGATATCGTCGCCCGCTTCCCGGACGGGACCGTGAAGATCAGCAATTTCTCCGAAATTGGCGAGCGACCGGGTCGGAGCTAAGGGCCATCAAGATCCCAGACCACTCGGATCGGAGCGGTGGCGGGGAGCCCGCCAGCGAGGCCTGCCGATAAGCGGACGTCGCAGGGCCCGAACCGCGACGAACGCACACTTGACCTCCCGAACGGCTTGAGCCGCTCCTCCCAAGGCATGAATCTCCACGCGCTCGCAACGGCCCGACGCGCGGCCGGCTCGGAACCGGCGCGCCAGCCCCACCGTTATGGGCGTGGAGCGGCGCGGGTCTTGCCAATCACCCCTCATTGCATCGGGAACCCGACCGCCAAATTCAGGAGGATGCTTAGTGAGGACATTCACAAAATCGATACTCGCCGCCTTGGTCGCGGCGTCGGCCACGGCAGTGGCCGCGACTGCGTCAGCGGACATCGTGTGCAACACCGACAATGTCTGCTGGCACACGCACAGCCACTATGACTACCGGCCAGAGTTCGGCATCTCGGTTCACCCCGACAGCTGGAAATGGGGGCCGGACGATCACTACACCTGGAAGGAGCACCGCGGGCGCGGTTACTGGCGCAGCGGTATCTGGATCAGGTTCTAACGGCGGCCAGCGCCGATAGGACCAAAGCG
>DASXMK010000311.1:0-5400 GCA_036495705.1 Caulobacteraceae bacterium
AGATGGCAGGATGGGGCCTCGCGCTCCAGGCGGCCTCCAGCAACGGGACGGCGCGCTGGGCTCGGCCCTCACCCATCAGAAGCCGCGCGGCAATGGTCGCGCCTGGGGCGAAATCCGGCCTTGCCTTGGCCGCCGCCAGCGCCGCCTCAAGCGCTTCGCCGACCTCGCCCTTGGCTTCCAGTTCCGCCGCGTGGGCGCTGTTCAACCCGGCGCGGGCGCGCTCGGCGATCAGCGGTGAGACGATCTTGCGCTCTTGGGCGGCCTGGGTGAGGGCCAGGGCGCCCGTCCAATCGGCGTCGGCGAGCTTGGCCTGGAACAAGGCGCGCCAGGCCCAGGAAGCCGTGCGCGAAAGGTTGAAGGCCGCCTCGGCGTTGGCGAGCGCCTGCGCTCCATCGCCGGCGGCCAGCGCCGTTTGCATCAGGCCGCGATAGGCGGCCAGGCGCATCTCGGGAAAACCCAGCATGGCGCGATAGGCATTCTCGGCGCCGGCGCGGTCGCCAGCAGCCTCGGACGCCTGGGCGGCAAGGATGCGCACCAACTGTGGCGTCTCCTGAGCCAGCTCCGAAGCCCGCTGCGCCAGGCGTCGGGCTTCCGGGCCGCGACCGGCGGCGCTCTCGAGGAATCCCCGCGTGAGGGCCTCCATTCCCTGGCGGCGGCGGGTTTCAGCTCGGGCCCGCGCGGCCCTGGCCGGGGCCTCGACCACCCAAAGCAGGGTCCGCCAGAAAATCGTCGCCAACAAAGCCAGTAGGCCAATAAGCAGCACGGCCGCGGCCGCGGTCGTGTCCACCCGCCAGCCGAGCCAGGTCAAGCTGGCCAGGCCGGGATCGCCTTGCAGCGAAATGGCGGTGACGATGAGCAGCGAAACCACGAACACGGCCAGGGCGATGCGGATCATGACGCACCCTGTTGGGCCTGGGCCAGGTTGGCGATGGCCTGGGTGCGCAGGGCGGCGATGCGGCGGTCGATCTCAATCCGCCGCAGGGCCTTTTCACGCCACGGGGCCAAACGGTCCCGGGCCGATTCGGGCAGGGTGTCGAGAAGGGCCACGGCGCCTTCCAGATCACCATCGCCAGCGGCGTGCTCGGCGCGGGCCAGGACCGCATCAGCGCCGGTGGCATGTGCGTCCACGCGCCTTACGCTGACCACGCGTGAGAAGGCGTAGTAGGCGCGGTCCATGAAACTGGCGTCCTTGCCGGGGGCCCGGGCTGCGGTGGACACTTCACCGGCCAGCTCGGCGAGTTGTGTGGCCAGGGCGGCGCGGGTCGGCGCCCCTTGCTGGGCCAAGGCGGCCAGGGCCATGGCGTCCGGCGAGGCCGGCAGCACGCGGGCGACGGCGGAAAGATCGGCGGCGAACGGAGTTGGCCTGGCGGCGGCCTCGCTCAAGGCCGAGGTGGCGATGGCCTCAGAGGCGGCGTTGAGGGCCCGGGCCTGAGCGCTCTCCAGCCGCTGCACGCGCCCGGTCAGGTCCGAAGCCGCCGAGGCCGTGGTCGGCGGCGCAGGCGGCAGGATCGGCGCTGCGGCAGGCGGCTGAGCCGCCATGGCGGTGGGCGCCGCCGTGACAGAGGTGGCGCGTTTCACGGGGGCCAGCCGCGGCCCGAGGACCACCACCGCCGCCGCCGCCAGCAGGCACAGGCCACAAAAGACCATCATCACCCAGAAACCGCCGGTCAGCAGCGGCCGGCGGGCATAGGCGGCGGGATTACGGGTCGGAGCGAGCTCGGCAGGATCGGTCATGTCGCCTTTCGGGGCGTTGTCCGGATCAAGAGACTTAACAGCGCATCCTCTGTGGGCAAAGGCGCCGCGATCACCTGCCCCCACGCCAGGCCGGCCAGGGGCGCGCAAACCTCGGGCGAGAGAGCATAGGCCGTCATATGCGCGACCGACTGGTCGGCGAGAATGACTGCCAGCCGCAGCGCCGCCTTTGGGGAATGGACCAGAACCCCGGTTATCGTTGCAATTCCGTCCAGCACCAACTTTGGAGCCTCGACCGGCGCTGTCTCGTACAATGCCAGGGCGCGGGCCTCGACGCCGGCGTTGCTCAGGGCGCCCGGCAGATTCCCGGCCGGTTCTGTCGCTCCCGGGTGAAGCACAGTCCCCGTCAGGTTTTCGGCACGATCCTTGATCAGACGGGCGAGGTCGCTGACATCGCCCTCGGCCGAGACGACCTCGCCGAAGCCGGCCGCGGCGGCGGCTGTGGCCGTGGCCGCTCCCACGGCGAATACCGGCAGCGCCCGGGCCTCGCATCGGGTGGCGAACGCGCGCACCGCGTTGGCGCTGGTGAAGGCCAGCGCGCCGACACCGGCCAGATCGATCCTGGCCGGAAGGTCGCGGACGGCCAGGACAGGGGCGACCAACGCCTCGAGGCCGAGCGCCGTCACCCGCTCAGCAGTGGCCTCGGCGCCCGGTTGCGCCCTGGTGATCCAGATGCGCGTCAAACCGGGGCCGACAGCGCGTCGCCGGCCCGCGCCCTGACCTCGTCGCCGAGGCTAAGGCCAAATTCACGCGCGCGACTCTCGTCGTCCTCGCCCACCAGCGTGATCGCGCTGGCGCCCCGGAAACTTTGGCGGCCGTCGGGGCTCAGCGCCTCTACATCGAGAACCAGATCATCGCCGATGATCCTGGCGTAGGCGCCGATGGCCGTCCGGCACGATCCGTCCAGGGCAGCCAGGGCGGCGCGTTCGGCAGTCACCGCCAGCAAGCTCGGCCGATGGCGCAGGTCCTCGAGCCAGGACGCGTGACTATCGTCCTCGCGGGTCTGGATGGCGATCGCGCCCTGGCCCGGCGCCGGCGGCGCGGCCACCGGATCGAGAAATGTCCGGGCCCGCTCGCCCAATCCCAGGCGATGCAATCCGGCGGCCGCCAGGACTAGGGCGTCGGCCTCGCCCCGATCCAGCTTGGCCAGGCGAGTATCGACATTGCCGCGGATGGCAATGAGCTTCAGGTCTGGGCGGGCGCACAGCGCCTGTGCCTGGCGGCGCAGGCTGGCGGTGCCGAGCACCGCGCCCGGCGGCAAGGCGTCCAGGCTCTCGAACTTCTGGCTGACAAAGGCGTCGCGCGGATCCTCGCGGGCCGGGACGGCGGCGATGACAAGACCGGCGGGGCTCTCCGTCGGCATGTCCTTCAGCGAATGGACAGCGCAATCGATACGGCCGTCCAGCAGCGCCTCTTCGATCTCCTTGGTGAACAGGCCCTTGCCGCCGATCTCGGTCAGCGTGCGGTCCTGAATGCGGTCGCCGGAGGTAGTGATGACGATCACTTCCGCCGCCATCGGACCAAGCGTGGCGGCGATGGCGGCGCGCACGAATTCGGCCTGCACCCGCGAAAGCTTCGATCCTCGGGCGCCGATGCGAATTGGTTGCCTGGCCATGCCAGGACGGCTACCCCAAGGCGCCCCGGCCGGCAACTTGGATGACCCGCAGCGCTCCCTTCACGGTTCTTGGCGTCGAAACGAGCTGCGATGAGACCGCGGCGGCGGTGGTGCGCCTGGACGGAGAAGGCCGCGCGCACGTGATGTCCAACGTGGTGTTCAGCCAGATCGCCGCGCATGCGCCGTTCGGTGGCGTGGTGCCGGAAATCGCCGCCCGCGCGCATGTGGAGGCGATCGATGCGGTGACCGGCCGCGCCCTGGCGGAGGCTGGCGTGCGCCCCACCGAACTGGACGGCGTCGCCGCCACCGCCGGTCCGGGCCTGGTGGGCGGCGTGATGGTCGGCCTGGCGTTCGGCAAGGCCATGGCCTTGGCGCTCGATCGGCCGCTGATCGCCGTCAATCACCTTGAGGGTCACGCTGTCTCGGCCCGGCTCGCCAAACCGATCCCGTACCCTTTCCTGCTCCTGCTGGTGTCGGGCGGCCACTGCCAGCTTCTCGGCGTCGCCGGTGTGCGCGCCAGCCGCCGGCTGGGCTCGACCATTGATGACGCCGCTGGCGAGGCCTTCGACAAGATCGGCGCCGCTCTCGGTCTCGGCTACCCCGCCGGGCCGGCGCTGGAGAGGCTGGCGGAAGGCGGCGATGCCGCCCGCTTCGCCCTGCCGCGGGCGATGATTGGTCGCAACGGTTGCGATTTTTCCTTTTCCGGCCTCAAGACCGCCGCCGCCCGACTGGCGGGGAAAATCACCGCCGAGGCCGACCGGCGCGACCTCGCTGCCGCCGTCCAGCGGGAAATCGTGCGCCAGCTCATCGATCGTACGGTCCGGGCGATGGAGACGTACGCCTCCGAACATGTCTGCGGCGGGCGCCGCCTGGTGGTGGCCGGCGGTGTCGCTGCCAATCGGGCGGTGCGTGAAGGCCTGGCCAAGCTGGCGGCCGACAAGGGTTTCACCTTCGACGCCCCGCCGCTGGAGTTCTGCACCGACAACGCCGCCATGATCGCCTTGGCCGGGGCCGAGCGCCTGGCGCTCGGGCTCACCGACGGGCTCGACGCTTCGGCCCGCCCCCGCTGGCCGCTCGACGAGACGGCGGCGCGTCTGCGCCCGACCCACCTGGCCGGCCGCAAGGGGGCCAAGGCGTGAACAGCGTCGGCATCCTGGGGGCAGGGGCCTGGGGCACGGCTCTGGCCCAGGTGTGCGCTCGCGCCGGGCTTTCGCCGCTGGTCTGGGCTCGTGAGCCAGAGGTCGCTGAAGCCATCGTCAACAGCCGGCGAAACCCAGTGTTCCTGCCGGGCATCGACCTTGAGCCCGGCATCGCGGCCACCACAGCGGCGGAAGAATTATTGGAGCGCGATTTCTTGCTGGCGGTCACGCCCGCCCAGCACCTGCGCGCCACCCTTTCCGGCTTGGCGAAGCGTGCCCGCCCCGGCGTCCCGGTCGTTCTATGCGCCAAGGGTGTCGAGGCCGGATCATTGAATCTGATGACCGAGGTGCTGGCCGAGACCATGCCTGCGGCGGCGCCGGCGGTGCTCTCTGGCCCGAGTTTCGCCGACGAAGTGGCCCGCGGCCTCCCCACCGCGGTGACCCTGGCGGCCGCCGACCTTAGCCTGGCCCGGGGGCTGGCCGAGGCGATCGCCACGCCGACTTTCCGCCCCTATGTCAGTGGCGACATGATCGGGGCCGAGGCCGGCGGAGCGATCAAGAACGTGCTCGCGATCGCCTGCGGTGTCGCCGCCGGACGCGGCCTCGGCCGCAGCGCCCAGGCGGCGCTGATCACTCGCGGTTTCGCCGAACTCACCCGTCTGGCCGTTGCTCTGGGCGGCGAGGCCGAAACGGTGGCGGGCCTGTGCGGACTGGGCGACCTGGTGCTCACCTGTTCCAGCGAAACCTCACGCAACATGAGCCTGGGCCTGGCGCTCGGGCGCGGCGCGAGCCTGGCCGAAGCCCTGGCCGGCAAGCTGTCGGTGGCCGAGGGCGTGGCCTCGGCCCCCGCGGTGACCGCGCTGGCCCGTAGCCACGGCGTGGAGACGCCCATCT
>DASXMK010000312.1:0-1778 GCA_036495705.1 Caulobacteraceae bacterium
TATCTGGCCATGTCGGCCCGCATCAGCACGGACAATGCCGACCGCGCCCTGATCGCCGCCGGCCGGATGCTGGCCGGCACCCTGGCGGCAGTGGTTGTGGCGCTGGGAACCCTGCCGTTGGGCCAACAGCTTTCGGGTTCGGAAGGCCCCGACGCCTACGCTGGCGCAGCCCTACTGTTCGCCCTTATCGGCGGTCCGCTGCTGGTGGGCGTAGGGCTGACCTACCGCGACGCAGCGATCCCGGCGTCGACCGAGCGAAGATCGGTTAGCCGGGCGATGATCCTGACCTGGCGCAACCGCGCCTTCGTGACCCTCGCGCTCGCCATGGTGGCGATGGTCGCCGCGGTCACCATGCTCGACAAGTCGGTGCTGTATTACTTCAAGTACGTCCTCGTCGATCCTTCGGGAGGCCAGCTAACCCTGGGCGCAATGATGGCCGTCGGCGGGCTGGCCGTGCCGGTATGGCTGGTGATCTCGCGGGCGACTGGCGTGAGGGCCGTATGGTTCCTCGCTGTGACTGCGTGCCTGGCGGGACTCGCGATGTTCGTGTTCGGCGACGTGCGGCGGCCCGGGGCTGTGCAAACCTTCCTCGTCGCTGTGCAGGCCGCCGTCGTCGGGCTGCATTTCAGCGTCTGGGCGCTCCTGCCGGGAGCAATCGATTACGGACACCGGGGGAGTGGCGTGCGCGTGGAGGCGGTCCTCTACGGCTACACCGCCCTTCTGCAACGCCTGGCCATCGGTCTTGGCACGGTCTTGCTCGGCGTAAGCCTGGGCGGCCACGGCGCGCATTTGCCGGCGGCCGACGACGCCGCCTATCGACTGGCCATCGCCGGCGTACCTCTGGCCCTCTTCGGCTTCGCCGGGCTGGTTATGCTGTTCAGTCCCCTGCGCGGCGAAGGGAAGGCGCGAGACGCCCCGCTGGCTGTCCCCATGCCCGCAGACTAGCGCTAGAGCAAACCCCGTTCAGACGGAATCGGCTGAACGGGTTTGCTCTGGATTCAAACGTGCAGAGCCTGATTCAGCGCCAGAGCCTTTCCCGCTCAGATGACTCTATCTGATCGGATCAGAAAGGCTCGATCTTCAACATTTGGAGCGGGTTCTGATCGCAAAACCAGTTCCCACTTTTGCGGAACACGCTACCGCATCTGTTCCGTGCAAACGCATCAGGCTCTTGGATGTTAGAAGGTTATCACATCGCCGATGACGCTCGCGTGCGCCATCTCGGCCGCGCCGCCGACCAGGACCACGCTGACCAGGGCCCCGCCGCCGGCGTCATAGGTCAGCATGGCGTCATGGCCCGTGGCCCCATAGGCGAAGTCGCCGCCCAGGGGATCGTAGGTCCCGCTCGCCAACACCGCCTGGCCGTCCGAGCCCGCCAGATTGTGACCGACAACGACCGCGTCGGCGGCCGGCAGCACGATCTTGTCGCCGGCGGTGAAGCCGGTGATCACGTTGAGGTTGTTGGTCAGGACCTGCGCCTGCGAGGCGGTGGTGGGGGTGGCGAACGAGGCGGTGGTGACGGTGGAAAGGTCGGCCGTGGCCGCCGGCCCGGCGAAACTGACATTGGCGATGCCGGAGGCGAACGCGACCACATCGCCCGAGCCGGCGCCCAGGAAAACGATGTCGCGGCCCGCGCCCAGGCTGACGCTGTCGCCGGCCCCGGCGCCCAGATGCAAGGTGTCGGCCCCCTTGCCGGCGGCCTCAACGGTATCGCCGGCGCCATCGCCGAGGGTCACCACCGACGCGCCGGATCCGGAAAGCACGACAGTGTCGCCCGC
>DASXMK010000313.1:0-3413 GCA_036495705.1 Caulobacteraceae bacterium
CGCAGGCGCCCAGGCCGATCGCCAGGGCAACCCATCGCCCGGCCGCTCCGTTCATAGAGGGAATCATCGCCCGCCTCCGCCTAGTGGTCGGATTCCAACATTTGCGGCCCACTTGATACCGGCGACAGAGCAAATGTTGGAATCACGAGGACCACTGCCAACCGTTTGTTTTGCTAGTGGAACTTTGAATTTGACGTTCGCTCGGGGGCTGATGTCGACTGGGATGCGACCGTCAAATTCGTTCCACTAGGCCCACAAAATGGCGAGATCGGCGCACATGGCAACGCCGAGCGCTCCGCCGGGGGATTCGATGGCCGACAAGACCGATGTCCTGATCGCCGGAGCGGGGCCGACCGGCCTGGTCCTGGCCCTGTGGCTCACGCGCCTCGGCGTGAAAGTGCGCATCATCGACATGGCTGAGCGCGCCGGGGAAACCTCCCGCGCCCTGGCGGTGCACGCCCGCACTCTGGAATTCTACGATCAGTGCGGCATCGCCAAGGATGTGATCGAGCATGCGCGCAAGCTGGACGCCGCGCGCCTGTGGGTCCGTGGCCGTCAGCGCGCACGCGTGGTGTTCGGCGACATGGGCGTGGGCCTGAGCCCGTTTCCCTACGCCCTGGTCTACCCGCAGGATGAACACGAGCGGCTGCTGATCAACCACCTGACGGCCGCCGGGATCGCCGTGGAGCGGCCCGCGGAGCTGATCGCCGCCGAGACGACGGGCCGGGGCGTCACCGCCCGCCTCCGCCTTGCCGACGGAAGTGAAGAGTCCGTAGAGGCCGCCTATCTGGCCGGATGCGACGGGGCGCGTTCGATAGTGCGCGAGATCGTGGGCAGCGAATTTCCCGGGGGGACCTATTCCCGCCTGTTCTACGTCGCCGACGTCGAAGGCGGCGGATCGGTGATGAACGCCGAACTCAATCTGGCCCTCGACGAGGGCGATTTCCTGGCTGTCTTCCCAATGAAAGGCGTGGGCCGCGCGCGCCTGGTCGGCGATGTCGAACACGCCGACGGGGAGGATCTGAGTTTCGATGATGTCGGCCAGACGGTGATTCAGCGCCTGGGCGTGCAGATCAAGACCATCAACTGGTTCTCCACCTACCGCGTGCATCACCGCGTGGCCGGCGCCTGGCGACAGGGGCCGATGTTCCTTCTGGGCGATGCGGCTCATATCCACAGCCCGGTCGGCGGGCAGGGCATGAATACCGGCATTGGCGATGCGGTGAACCTGGCCTGGAAGCTGGCGCAGGTCATCAAGGGCCGGGCGCCCGCGGCCCTGTTGGACAGCTATGAGCCTGAGCGCATGGCCTTCGCCCACCGTCTGGTGGCGTCCACCGACCGCGCCTTCCAGATCGTCAGCCGCGACGATCGCCTAGCCAGGTTTATCCGTCTTGAACTGGCCCCCAGGGTGCTGCCGGTGGCGTTCAGTTTCGCCGCCGTGCGCCGGCTGATGTTCCTGACCATCTCCCAGACCAATGTGAACTATCGCGACGGCCCGCTGGCCGAGGGGTCCGTCGGGCGCGTGAAAGGCGGCGACAGACTGCCGTGGGTGCGCGAGGCCAAGAACTATGCGCCGCTGGCGCGCCTGGAGTGGCGCGGGCAGGTGCATGGCGAATTCGAGGACGGGCTGGCCGCCGATTGCGCCGCCGCGGGATTGCCGCTCGACCGTTTTGTTTGGACGCCCGCCGCGGCCAGCGCCGGCTTCACCCGTGGGGCGTTCCACCTGGTGCGCCCTGACGGCTATGTCGCGCTGGTCGCCGCCAAGGGGGCGGCGTCGGCACTGGCCGCCTATCAGGCCCGCCACGGACTGATGTTCCGAGCCTCAGCCTGACTCGGTGATCGCCTCCAGCGAGATGCGCCCGGTTTCGGGAACCAGGGTCTGGGTCAGGATGGCGCCCAGCGCCGCCAACGCGGCGATCACCCAATAGGCCCCGGCCTGGCCGATGCCGGCGAACAGCAGGGGAAAGGCGAAGGCGCTGACCGCCGCCCCGATCCGTCCCCCGGCCACGGTGATGCTTTGGGCGACGCTGCGAATGCGGGTGGGCGCGAGTTCGACCCCGAGCACCCCGGCCCCCGACACCAGTCCCGGCCCGGTCTCGGCCACGTTGAACAGGCCAAACACCACAAAGGCCAGGATGGGCATGGCCAGCAATTGGCGTTGCATCAGGGCGAACACCCCGACCAGGACCGCGCCGATGAGGAAGCCCCAGACCTGCAGCGGTTTGCGGCCGACCCGGTCGATCAGGAAGATCGAAAACAGAGCCGACGCCGGAATGACGAAAACAATCTGCAACAGCAGGGTGAATGTCACCGGCCCCAGACCAAGGCTGCTGGCGATCAACGACGGGCCGAACAGGATGCTGGCGTAGACCACCAGGTCGTACACCATCCACAGCAGGGCGCCGGCGAATATCGCCCGGGCGTGAAGGGCGAAGACAGCCCCGAACGCGCGCTCGTCCTTGCGCGGGGCGCTGACCGGCGCGCCGCTGATCTGTTCCATGACCCGCGCGGCCTCGACGCGGTCGCCGGCCATGCGGGCGAGGAAGCGCGCCGTCTCCGGCATGCGCCGCCTAAGGTACAGCACCGCGAAAGCCGGTATGGCCCCGCCGGCTAGGACCAGGCGCCATTGCAGGTCGCTCGAGACCCCAAGACCGTCGAGCGCAAGTTTGACCAAGGCGGCGGCCAGAGCGCCCAGCGGCCACATGGTTCCAAAGCCCAGTCCCAGGGCGCGCCCGCGGTCGGCGCGGTTGGCGTGCTCGGCCATGATCATCGGCGAGAGCACATAGTCGGCCCCCACGCCGATCCCGAGGGCGAAGCGGATGATGATCAGGATCAGGAGATTGGGCGAGAACGCCTGGGCGATGGCGGTGACGCCGAGGATGAGGACATCGTAGCCGTAGAAGCGTTTGCGGCCTTTCTGGCCAAGGACGCCGAACACCAGCGCGCCGACGGCGGCGCCGACGAGGGCCGAAGCGGCCAGGGAGGCGCTCTGCAGCCCGGTCAGGCTGACCTGGCCAAACGACTTCAGGATCTGCGGCAGCACCAGGCCCACCGACGACAGGTCGTAGCCGTCGCAGAAGACGCCCAGCCCGGTCGTCAGGGTCGCCAGCCAATGGAAGGAGCGAAACCTCTGTTCGTCGATCGCCACGAAATCCTGGTCAGCCATGCCCGTCCCTTTCGATGCCTCAACCCTGGCCAAGCCTGACGCTAGACCGCATGCTGAGCAGCCGCGCAATCACAGGACCGACACAAATGTCAGAGGAATTGGTCGTCCGTCATGACCTGGGCCGTGTCGCCCGACTGACCCTCAATCGCCCGGAGAAGCTCAACGCCTTGAACATCGACCTGTTCAAGGCCCTGGAGGCCCACGTGGCCGATATCGAGCGCGCGCCGGTGGGGGTGGTGGTGGTGCG
>DASXMK010000314.1:0-2223 GCA_036495705.1 Caulobacteraceae bacterium
GGGCCTGGCGGTCCGTCCAGCATCTTGAGAGCCTGGCCCGTGTCGCCTTCGCGCGCCTCGATCCCCAGCCGCACCCACCACATGTCCGGCAGGTCCGGCCACAGGCGCAGGGCCCGTTCGACCAGGGCCCGGGCGCTGCTGAGATCGCCGTCGAAGGCCGTGAATTGCGCGGCCGCCTGCATGTGTTCGGGCGAGAGCGGATCGAGCTCCATCGCCCGCCGAGCGGCGATCGCCGCCTCATCCATGCGCCCAACTTGCCCGAGCACGTCGGCCTCGCGCCCGAGTAGGCTTGGCGCATCGGGGTTGAACGCCAGGCCCTTGGCGAGGATCGCCTCCCGCCGCCGAAAGTCGCCGTTGGGCGGCTGCAGATCGTACAGGGTAACGTAGACCAGGGGCTCCCTGGGATCGAGTTGCTGGGCGCGGCGAACGGCCTCCTCGGCGTCGCGGCGCAGCCTGGCCGCCAGGTCGGGCGAGTTGAGGGCGTCATCGTCCCGACTGGAAGTGATGCTGAACTGCGCCAGCATGGCCCAGCCCTTGGCGAACCGCGGTTCACGCCGGACGATCTGCTGGAGCAGGCTGCTCAGCTCGGCCTTGCCTTCCGGCTCGTTCCACAGGTCGCAAGCCTTGAGGTAGAGCCCGACGGTCGCATCGTCCGTGCGCCCGCCGTTGAACCCGTTCACGTCCAGGGCGCATTGGGCGACGCCGGCGATCTTGGCCGCCACCTGCTCCTGCATGGTCTGCGACTGGGCTTCGGGGCGGTCGAACTTCGCCGACCACAGGAGAGCGTGCACCGGCAGGTCGTCCATATGGACGTTGAGCACCAGATGGTGATCGGCCGTCCGGGCGACGAGGCCGTCGATGGTGAAACGCGCGCCGAGCTTCTCGGCCGCCGCCTCGCGGGCGGCCGGATCGACGGGCAGGTCCTGGCTGAACACCTTGAGATCGGTTTTGGCGAGGGCGCCGGCGACCTCATCGGCGACGCCGGCGGCGAAGGCGCGCTCGAGCGGGTCTCCGGCTGAGGCGCGGAACGGCAGGACGGCGATCGGCGGCGCGCCGGCGGCAGGCGCTTTGCTCCGGCCCTGGAACACCCAGAGGCCCGTCGCGAGCGCCGCGACCACGACGGCGGCGGCGGCCGCCGCCAGCCATCCTCGTCTGGGACTCGCCTCTGGCCTTGATTCGGCTTCGCCGTCCCTCGTCGGTCCGGTCAGGCTCAGGCGATAGCCGATGCGCGGCAGGGTCTCGATGGCGTAGGTCCCCGCCAGCTCGTTCTCGGCCAAACGGCGCAGCTGCTGGATGCAGCGATTGATGGCGTCGTCGCTCACCGCCAGGCCGCCCCAGCAACTGGCGACCAGCGAGTCCCTGGAGACGATCCCGCCCTTTGCCCGCACGAGGGCGACCAGCACCTGCATAACCCGGCGCTGCACGCGGATACGGTTCGCGCCGACGGTGATCTCGCTCGCCGACGGGCTGACCTGGGCCGCGCCCAGCAGAAAGTCGGGTTCGCGGGCGAGGTCGATCCAGGTTGAAGCCTTAGCCGCCCCCTGGTCGGCAAAACTCGGCTGTGATCGGTCGGGATCGGTCACGGATCGGCTTCCGGTCCTTTCGAACCCGGTGAGCTTGGCCCGTTCATCGGCCCGTCGCAAGCCGCGACTTGCATGGCCCATTCCGAGCCCTCCCGGTCCCGGCGAATAGGAGAAAATCAATGTCGTATATCGCGTACAATCGCCGCCTGACCGGTTCCCTGCTGGCCATCGCCAGCATCGCCCTCGCGGCTCCCGCTTTCGCCCAAAGTGATTCCACGGGCGACATCCTGAACACCAGCATCGCCTATACGCCCGCAAGCCTTTCCACCAACGAAGGGGCCACGGCGATGTGGGCGAAGATCCAGCACGCCTCCGTCATCGTTTGCGGCGGCAAGCCCGACGTCCGGCTGCTCGACCAGAGGGTGGTGTTCGACAAGTGCCGCCGGGAAACCATCGCCCGGGCGGTGGGCGCCCTCAACGCCCCGTTGGTCACCGCCATGGCCAACCACCAGACGGCTCCAGTCGCGTTCGCCAGTAAGTAGGCGATCCTTTCGCCCTGCACGACCGCCGCCTGCCGACCCCGGGCAGGCGGCGGCCTCGTCTTTCGCCGCGGCTATGACGCGGCCGTTCATGGCCAGCAATTGTGACGCAATTGCCATAGGCCACGTTAATTCTGGCCGCCGTCCTCGCGCCATCCTTG
>DASXMK010000315.1:0-5671 GCA_036495705.1 Caulobacteraceae bacterium
CCAGGGGGCGATGATCCATCCGATGATCCCACCCACGAGCAGCCACAGGTTGACGCGAAAGCCGACGATGAGGCCGGAGCCGACGCTCAGCAGACTGTAACCCACGCCCACGCCCATGCTGGCGACAACGAAACTCGCCCCCGCCGCGCCCAGGGTCAGGACGCCCGGGTCCCAGCCTTCGGGAATGACGGTGAAGATCTTGGCGTCGGTGCGCAGCAGCATCACCAGGCCCGAGACCAGCAGGCCGGCGACCAGGACCGTGGCGGCGCGCCTGGCCAGGAGCCATTCTGGATCGCTTTTGGCGATGTGGCGGGGCGGATCGAGCACGATCAGGGTCTCGCCGGCGGCCATCCCATCCGGGAAAGGCAGTTTCTCGTCGACCACGAAGTGACGCCGCATCGGCGCGGCCAGCAGCACGCCCAGCAGGGAGGCGCAGGTCAGCCAGACGAACACCTGGATCGGGGTCGGATCGAGATGGAAACGGACAATCTTCGAGGCCCGGAGCATGTCGAACGCCGCCAGCACGCCGCACATGAAGGCGGTCTGGGCGGCCGAGGTGCCGGCGGTCTGGACGATATTATTCTGCCAGCGGTCGTAACTGCGACGGGAGACCACTGACAGGATCACGAAGCCGAAGAAGGCCGAAACCACCGATACATTGGGCCCGAACCCGAGCTTGAGGACTATGTAGGGGTAGGAGGCGCCCATGATCGCCGCCACGATCACCGCCGCGAACAGGGCCTTTGGCGTCAGCTCCGTGCCGCGCGGCCGGGCGGCGGTCTCGATTTCGGGCGTTGTGTCCGCGGCCAGGGTCGCGGCCATCAGCGGCGATGCCCCGTAGGCCGCGCATTGGGCGTCATCTAAGGTCCTCTCCCCGACAGCTTCGGCCACGCCCTAGAGCCTGATGATCTTGCACCGGAGAGATGCAAGGTCTGAATCAGGCTCTGCACTCCTGAATCGACGAGCAAGATTTGAGTTTTGAGCCGATTCCGTCTCAAACCATCCTGCTCTAGCCCAGTCGCCGCCGCCCCTCCAAGGGCGCCCGAAATTGGGCCGGCGCGCCTAGGTCGAAGCATGATTTTGCATCTGAAAGCTTTACGGAACCAGATTTCGCCATAATTATGTTAAGTTGCTCGGCCAAATTCTGGTACAGTTCTCGGTCTGATGTGGGGCGCTGACCGAATGCGTAGGGGCTCATGGTCACGCGAACGCGGCGGAGGCATGTCCCCGCTGCTGGTGCTTGCCTTTTCCCTGGCGCTGATCGCAGGCCAGGCGCTTGCCCGCGCCCGAGCCCCGACGACCCATCCGCCTGCCGCCCACATCCAATTCGGCCAGTCGATCGTTTCCCTGGACGGGCCGTGGAAATTCAAGACCGGCGACGACTATCGCTGGTCCGACCCGCGCTGGGACGATTCGGCCTGGGAGAATGTCGATCTTTCCGCACCCTCGGGATCGCACGACGCCGATATCGGCCTTGGCGGATACGTCCCGGGATGGAGCGCCCGGGGCCACCCAGGCTATGCTGGATTCGGTTGGTACCGCCTTAAGGTCACGCTGGACGGACAGGGCTCCGAGCCTCTGGCCATCGCCGGTCCGACCATCGTCGATGGCGCCTATCAGGTGTTCATCGACGGGACCTATGTCGACGGCGTGGGCGATTTCCGCGGCGCCCTGCCGGTTGTCCACAGCATTCGCCCCCTTCTGATCCCGTTGCCCGATACCAGCGCCACGGGGCCACGGACGATGCTGATCACCGTGCGAGTGTGGTCGCCCGGGCCGCTTACGACGCGTGACGGCGGCGGCCTTCATGCCGCCCCGCACATCGGGCGGTTCGATGACATCCACACGCTCTACCAAAGCCAGTGGCTGCAGATCCTGCGTGGCTACGCGGTGGACGCCGCCGAGGCGGTGCTGCTGTTCGTGTTGGCGCTGATGGTCGCGGGCCTGCTGGCGGTCAAGCGGGAACACCCCGGCTACGCCTGGCTGTTGGCGGCGACGGTTCTGACGGCGCTGATGCGCGTCAATGAAGTCGTCTACTACTGGACTTCGGCCGAGGGCCTGCCAACCTACGATGTCTTCCGCAGCGTCGTCCTGGCCCCGGCGGCGCTGTTCGCCTGGCTGATGGCGTGGCGCTTCTGGTTCGACCACAAGCACCTGCGCTGGCTGACCTCAGTCATGGCCGGGCTGATCGGCCTGTACATGGCCGCGGCGTTCGGCAGCCGGCCATGGTTCCAACCCGGCAATCCGGCCCACACGCATTTCAACCTGGCCGTGCTGGACTTCCGCATTGCCTTCGCCGCCCTCTATGTGTTCGTGGTGGTGGCCGCCACTTGGCGCAACCGCAGTTCGTGGTCGGGTGTGCTGACCTTCCTCGCGGCCACGTGCGTGGCCGTCGGCTTGTTCGCCAACGAACTGACCATGCTCGGCATGAAGGCCGTGTGGTTCCCATTCGGCATGGGGGTTTCGCGGACCCAGTTCGCCTACGGGGCCCTCATTCTGGTGCTGTTCCTGATGATCGTGGAGCAGTTCGTCAACCTGGCCAGTCCGCCGAAATCCGATCCCGAGCCCGACAACTGGGGCCCGATCCCGGTCCTGGAGCCTGTCCGGGTCATGGCTGGCGTCCGCAGGCCTGGCGATCGCGGCGGCGGCGCCCCGCCGTCCGGGCGTGTTTTCCGCTAGAGATTCGGCCAACTGCCGGTTTAGTGGCGTCCCGTAGAGGACTCGAACCTCTGACCCCCGGTTTAGGAAACCGATGCTCTATCCTGCTGAGCTAACGGGACTGACCGCCGCCCTCATACGACCGGACGGATATCGGGACAACGCCGCCTGCAGCGCGCTATAGCCGCCCTCTCAAGCGGAGCGCGGCCTTGAAGCTTCTGAAGTCGCTGTATTTCCAGGTGCTGTTGGGCATCGGGCTGGGAATCGCCGTCGGCCTTGTCTGGCCGCACGCGGGCGCGGCGCTCAAGCCGCTCGGCGATGGTTTCGTCAAGCTGATCAAGATGCTGATCGCGCCGATCATCTTCTGCACCGTCGCCGGCGGCATCGCGCGCATGAGCGATTTGAAGCGCGTGGGCGCGGTGGGCGTCAGGGCCATCGTCTATTTCGAGGTCATCTCCACCCTGGCCCTGGCCGTGGGTTTGGCGGTGGCCGAGATCGCCAAGCCAGGCGTCGGCTTCAATGTCGATCCGCGTGGGCTCGATGCATCCGCCGTGGCCGACTATGTCAGCAAGGCCCGGCACATGGGCGGTGTCGCCGACTATCTGTTGCGTCTGATTCCGGACACCTTCGTCTCCGCCTTCGCCGACGGCGATATCCTGCAAGTCCTGCTGCTGGCCATCCTCACCGGCTTCGCCGTGTCGCGGCTGAAGTCCACCGGAGAGGTCGCCACCCACGCCCTCGAGCGCATCGGCGAGGTGTTCTTCGCCATCGTCCGCATCGTGGTGCGCGCCGCCCCGATCGGGGCTTTCGGCGCCATGGCCTTCACGGTCGGCAAATATGGCCCGGCGGCCTTAGTCAAGCTCGGGGCTCTGATCGGCTGCGTCTATCTGACCTCTGCCGTGTTCGTGGCCCTCGTCCTGGGGACGGTCGCGCGGCTGTGCGGATTCTCCCTTTGGCGCTTCCTGGTTTATATTCGCGAGGAGCTGTTCATCGTCCTCGGGGCTTCCTCCAGCGAGGCCGCCCTGCCGCAGCTGATGGCCAAGCTCGAGCGCCTGGGCGCGCCGCGAGCGGTCGTAGGGCTGGTGGTCCCGGCCGGCTATTCGTTCAACCTCGACGGCACCAACATCTACATGACCCTGGCGACCTTGTTTCTGGCCCAGGCGACCAACACCCACCTGACGGTGGCTCAGGAAATGCTGCTCCTAGCCGTGGCCATGCTCACTTCCAAAGGGGCGAGCGGGGTCGCCGGGGCCGGTTTTGTCACCCTGGCCATGACCTTGAGCGCCGTCGGCGTGATCCCGGTGGCCGCCATGGCTCTGATTCTCGGCGTCGACCGGTTCCTGAGCGAGGGACGGGCGTTGACCAACGTCATCGGCAATGGCGTCGCCGCCCTGGCCATGGCGCGTTGGGAAGGCACCCTCGACCGGGCCCGCCTCACGGAAGAGTTGACGCGCGGTCCGACGGCGATCGAACACGCGCCGCTGGCGGTTCCCGTCTAGGAACTTGCTTAGGCGGCTTTCTGCAGAGACTTGTGCAGCAGGTTGATCGCCGCGTCGCGATCGATGCGTTCGATGGCCGCCACCTCCCGGGCCATACGGTCGAGGGCCGACTCATAGAGCTGGCGCTCCGAATAGGACTGTTCCGGCTGGCTCTCGGAGCGGTGCAGGTCGCGCACCACCTCGGCGATGGAGATCAGATCGCCGGAGTTGATCTTGGCCTCATATTCCTGGGCCCTGCGGCTCCACATGGTGCGCTTGATGCGCGCGCGGCCCTTCAGGGTGGTCAGGGCCTGCGAAACGACATTGCCCTCCGCCAAAGCCCGCAGGCCGGCGGTGCGCGCTTTGCGGGTCGGCACCCGCAGAGTCATCTTTTCGTGGTCGAAGGTGATCACATAGACCTCAAGCGAGGTTCCGGCGACGCTCTGGGTTTCCACGCCGATGACCACGCCAACGCCATGGGCGGGATAGACGACGTGATCGCCCACCTTGTAGTCGAGTTCGATATTCGTGCTCACGATCCAGACTTCCTCTTGCTCTACGCGCCGCCGTTCAACCACGGACAATGACCGCCAAAATGGCGCCCCCTGGCCGTCACGCGTTGGAACAGCTTTTTACGAGGCCAAGCTCCACGCTTCCGGCTGCGTCCTGCACGCACCACGGAATTGCGGGCGACCGCCCAAGGGCCGCGACCTCGGATATAAATCTATCACAAAATTAAGCGCTTTGAAAGCATTGCCGCCGGGCGGGCGACGCTCAGGAACCCGATCCCGGCTTGTCGCTGAAATGCTTTTCGAGCTTGTCGGTCTCGCGCTCGAAAGCCTCGGCGTCGGGCGGCGGGGTTCCTTTGACGGTGATGTTGGGCCAGATCCGGGCGTAATCGGTATTGATCTTCAACCACTTGCCGTCGGGATCGTCCTCAGTGTCGGGCTTGATGGCGTCCACCGGGCACTCCGGTTCGCACACGCCGCAGTCGATGCACTCATCGGGACTAATGACCAGGAAGTTCTCGCCCTCATAGAAGCAATCGACCGGACACACTTCCACGCAGTCCATGTATTTGCAGCGGATGCAGGCGTCGGTGACGATATAGGTCATCAAGAACTCTAGATGGGTGGGGCGCGCCCGGCCCGGCGGCGCGGCCGGGTCTTATCTGTGTCCGCCGGCCCGGTTGTCAATGCCGGCTCCGGATCACACTCTCCAAGGTGCTCATAGAGCGCCTGAGCCTCGGCCGCCGGGCCGCGCCTGACGCCCAGCGCCAGAACCCGCACGGCGATGATCCGCGAAGCCAGGGCGAAGGTCAGCTCGTCGCCCGGCCTCACCAGGCGCGAAGGCTTGTCGACCCGGCCTTCCTCCCGATCCCGGCGCAGCCGTATCCGGCCCTCGCTGGCCCGGGCCGCCGCCAGAGCCCGGCTCTTGAAAAACCGCGCTCGCCACAACCAGACGTCGATGCGCAGACCATCCTCAGCCACGGCCCCTCCGCGGCTGACGGGATTTCGCCGGCGGGGCCAGAGCGC
>DASXMK010000316.1:0-7695 GCA_036495705.1 Caulobacteraceae bacterium
CGCAGATAGGCCGGACCGCGCCGCAAAACCGCCGGGGCGATATCGTCGCGGACCAGATCGGGCGGCACGTTCCACGACGGGTTGAACAGGGCGTAGCGGATGGCCCCGATCATCTGCGGGGTGGGATTGTCGCGCGCGCCGACGACGACCCGCATGGACCCGCGCTGGCGCCGGTCATCGTAGAACCACAGCCGCTCGGCCGCCGCGTTGACCAGCACGAAGCGCGCGCCGAGATCGGGCGGCAGGGCCCGGGCCCGTTCGAGATTGACGGCGAGCAGACGGCTCTCGCGGGGGCCCCGACTGCGCCAGGCCGCGAAGGCCGCCCGCAGACGCTCGTAAAGCGGATTCATCCGGCGCGCTTGCGCCAACGCCTGGGTCAGGGACGGAGCGGCGGCGGCCCGGCGCAACGCTTCGGCCGGATCCGATGGCGGCATACGCACGCTTGGGTCGACGAACGCAAAACCCGCGCCTTCGGCCGGATGATGCAGATCGATTACATAGGCCGCATAGGCTCGTGAGAGGGCGATCTCGGCCCTGGCGCGGGCGGCCGGGTCGCGCTTGGCCAAACCGAGGGCGGCTTGCAGTTCAGAAGGGTCGTAGGCGTCTGCGTCCAGGTTATCCGCGCCCGCCGTGCGCAGGGCGGCGATGAGACGGGGCGCCGCCGGGTCGACGCGGCCGTGGACGATCCACAACGGCCGGTAGCCCCGCGGGCCATAGAAGACCTTGAGCGGATCACCGGGCCCCAACCGGGCGCGAAGCGGCGCGGCCAGAGCATCGTAGCGGCCGTTCAGGCGCGGGGCGATAAAAGGAGCGAGAGCCAGGCCGGCGATCAGGCCGACACCAATGGCTACGGCGGCGGTCGATTTGGGGGACAACCGCCGCCGCCAGTCAAATCCCCCTATCGAATTTGCGGTTAACCGAGCGGTCAGCCGCGTTCGCCGGTGGCGCTGCTGTTGACTCCAGACTGGCCGGCGTTGTCGGCCGCGCCGTTGGCGTTGGCCGAAGCATTGGCGCCGGACTGGTCAGCGCTGCTGGCGCTGGCTGGCGGGTTGTTGGTGTCGGCGGCGGTTGTCTGGGCGATGGCCAGGGAGCCGATCACCAAGGCCGCGGTTGCGCCCGCAAGGGCGATGGCCTTGATCATTGGAAAATCCTCCACGCAAGGTTGACCCCGGTTACAAAACCGTGATCGGCGGGAGGGGTTCCCTCAACGGGCCGCCACCAACTCCAGCCAGGCCTCCTCGCTCAGCACCTCGATCCCCAGTTCGGCCGCGGTCTTGAGCTTGGAGCCGGCGCCCGGGCCGGCGACGACGATGTCGGTCTTGCGGGACACCGACGAGGACACCTTTGCCCCCAGGGCTTCGGCCTGGGCCTTGGCCTCGTCGCGGGTCATGTGCTCAAGCGAGCCGGTGAACACCACCGTCTTGCCGGCGACGGCGCTGTCGCTGCGCGGCCGGGCGGCGTCCTCGATGGTGATTTCGTCCACCAGTTCGCCCACCAGCCGGCGGTTGTGGGGTTCGGAGAAATAGGCCGTCATGGCGGAAATCACCGCCGCGCCCACCTGATCGAGAGCGTCGAGATCGGCAATCGCGCCCGGATCGCCCGCCGCTACCTTGTCCATGGCCGCCAGGAACGTGGCCGCGTCGCCATAGCCCCTCGCCAGGACCACGGCGGTCTGCTCGCCCACGTGGCGCACGCCCAGGGCGTTGATGAACCGTTCCAGGGAAATGGTTCGGCGCGCCTCGATGGCGGCGGCCAGGTTGGCGACCGAGGTCTCGCCATAACCCCCGCGCTCACGCAACGCGGTCAGAGCCGCCTGGTCCTTCGCCAGGCGGAAGATGTCGGCCGGCTCGCGGACCAGCCCCTCCTCGTAGAACGCGCTGAGCTGCTTTTCGCCCAGGCCCTCGATATCGAAGGCCCGACGCGAGACGAAATGCCTGAGATGCTCGACGCGCTGGAACGGACAGGCCAGCTCGCCAGTGCAGCGGCGCACCACGGTTTCGCGCCCGGAGGCCGTGGTCTCGCGCGCCAACGGCGTCCTCAGCGGACACGGGCAGGTGTCTGGGAAGACGAACGGCGATGCCCCGCGCGGGCGCTCTTCGGGGACGACGCCGACAATCTGGGGAATGACGTCACCGGCCCGCTGGATGATCACCGTGTCGCCGATGCGAAGGTCCTTGCGCGCAATCTCGTCGGCGTTGTGCAAGGTGGCGTTGACCACCACCACGCCCCCTACGGTGACTGGCGTCAGGCGCGCGACCGGGGTCACCGCCCCGGTCCGGCCCACTTGCATGTCGATGGCCTCAAGGACGGTGCGAGCCCGCTGAGCGGGAAACTTCCGGGCGATAGCCCAGCGCGGCGAGCGCGAGACGAACCCCAGTCGCGCCTGCCAGTCGAGTCGGTCGACCTTGTAGACCACGCCGTCGATGTCGAAGGGCAGACGCGGCCGCAAACGCTCCATTTCGGCATAAGCTTCGAGCAGGCCGTCGACCCCGTCTACGCGCGTGGCCTGCGGCGTCACCTGGAACCCCCACGCTTTCAGGGTTTGCAGCGCCTCCCATTGGGTGGCGGCGAACGGCGCACTGGCCAGCCCCCAGGCGTAAGCGAAGAAGCGCAGGGGGCGCTGAGCGGTGATGGCCGGGTCGATCTGGCGCAGGGAGCCGGCGGCGGAATTGCGCGGGTTGGCGTAGGTGCGGGCTCCCGCCGCCTCGGCGGCGGCGTTCAGGGCGGCGAAGTCGGCGTGCCCAAGATAGACCTCGCCGCGGATCTCGATGATCTCGGGCCAGCCCGCGCCGGCCAGGCGCTTGGGGATCTCGGCCAGGGTGCGAAGATTGGCCGTGACGTCCTCGCCCACCTGACCATCGCCGCGCGTGGCGCCTTGGACCAGCGTGCCACCTTCGTAGCGCAGCGAAGCCGAAAGGCCGTCGATCTTGGGCTCGGCGGTATAGGCCACCGGCTCGTCGCCCAGGCGCAGGAAACGGCGCACGCGGGCGTCGAATTCGGCCGCGTCGGCATCGGTGAAGGCGTTATCCAGCGACAGCATGGGAACGCCGTGGGTGACAGGGGAGAAGGCTTCGGCGCGCGCGGCCCCCACGCGCCTGGAAGGGGAATCCGCGCGAACGAGGTCGGGAAAGCGCGCCTCGATGGCGAGACTGCGGGCCTTGAGTTCGTCGTATTCGCCGTCCGAGACCAGGGGGGCATCATCCTGGAAATAGCGCCGGTCGTGTTCGGCCAGCTCGCTGGCCAGGCGCGCCAGCTCGTCGCCTGCCTCCGCCTCCGAAAGCTCCGCGACCGGCTTCATGCCGCCATCAACGCCCGGGCGGCGGCGCGGGCGGCCTCGGTGATGCGCTCGCCCGACAGCATGCGCGCAATCTCTTCCTCCCGAGCGGCGGGCGAGAGCACTTCCACCACGGTGTGCTCAGCCGCGCCTTTGCCGGCCTTGACCACCCGCCAGTGGCCGGCGGCCCGGGCGGCCACCTGCGGGCTGTGGGTGACCACCAGGACCTGCGCTTCCGCGGCCAAGCGGGCCAGGCGCTGACCTACGGCGTCGGCCACCGCCCCGCCGACGCCCTGGTCGACCTCGTCGAAGATCATCAGCGGTTGCTCGCCCCCGGCCACGGTCACCTCGATGGCCAGGGCCAGGCGGGCGAGCTCGCCGCCGGAGGCGATGGCCGCTAAGGGTGCAAACGGCGCTCCGGCCAGGGTGGCGATTTCGAATTCAACCTTGTCGGCCCCGCCAGCGCCCATGCGCGCCTCGGGCAGGTCCTCCACGGCGACCTGGAAGCGGGCCTTGCCGAGGTGCAAAGGCCCAAGCTCGGCCTGGACGGCGCGGCTCAGAGTCTGAGCGGCCGCGCGGCGAGCCAGGCCTAAGGCGCCGGCGGCGGCGAGATAGGCGGCCCGGGCCGACTGCGCCGCCAGGCGGGCCGCAGTCAGGGCATCGCCGGCGGTTTCGATGGCCCCCAGGCGCTCAGCCAGGGCGATGCGCGTCGCCGGCAGGTCATCGACCGCCACCTGCAGCTTGCGCGCCGCCGCCCGCAGGGCGAACAGGCGCGACTCCGCTTCCTCCAGGCGGCCTGGTTCGAAGGCGAAGGCGTCCGCGGCGGCATCGATGGCGGCCGCAGCCTCGCCGGCCTCAATCATGGTCCGGTCCACTGCTTCGGCCGCCGCGGCCAGCAAGCGCGGGGCGGACGCCTCGGCGGCGACGCCGGCGGCCAGCGCTCGTTCGCGGGCCCGACCCAAGGCCCGAAAAGCCTGTCCAAGCCTGGCTGTCGGAGCATCCCCGACCAGGGCCTCGCGCGCGGCGGCGATGTCGGCGATGGCCCGTTCGGCAGCGGAGAACATCGCCCGCTCGCTAGCCAGGATCGTCTCCTCGCCTTCGCGCGGGGCGAGGCGGTCGAGCTCAGTGAGGCGGACGCCCAGTTCCTCCGCCTCGGCGGCGTTGCGGGCGCATTCGGCCTCCAGATCGACGAGCCGCTCGCGCGCGGCCCGCCAGGCGGCCCAGGCCTGGGCGCAGGCGTCGGCTTGGCCGCGCAATCCGCCAAAATCATCGAGCAGTCCACGGTGCGTGCGTGGGTCGAGAAGGCCGACCGCCTGATGCTGGCCATGCACCTGGACCAGCAGGTCGCCGACTTCGCGCAGCACCGCCACACCGGTGGCCTGGTCGTTGACGAAGGCCCGCGAGCGCCCGTCAACCGCGATCAGCCGCCGCAGGACCAGGTCTTCATCCGGGTCGAACGCCAGACCCTTGTCCTCAAGCAGGGCCCAGACCGGGTGGTCGGCGGGCGGGGCGAAAACCGCCGCCGCGCTGGCCTGGCTCGCGCCGCGCCGCACCAGCGCAGCCTCGCCGCGCGCCCCCAGCGCCAGGCCAAGGGCGTCCAGAATGATCGATTTGCCGGCGCCGGTTTCGCCGGTGAGGACCGTAAGACCGGCGCCGAACGCCAGGTCGAGGCTGTCCACGAGCACAACGTCGCGGATGGCGAGACCGATCAGCATCGCCGCGCAGGATGACCGAGAATCCCCGCCGCTCAAAGCCCGGAACCGGCCTTGGTCCTCCGGTCGAGTTTTCCCGCCAGCTCGATGCTCCCCGGCGCGGCCAGACCGCCGAAACGGGCGTCCAGCTGGATCAGCCGCCGGCGAGCTTCATCATTTTTGCCAGCCGCCACCAAGGCTTCGACCTCATCGAGCGCCCGGGTTAGGTCCCGGTCGATGGCCGATTGGCAGGCGGCCTGCTTGGCCGGGTCCGACCGAACCGGTGTCTGCAGATCGCTGAGCGCGTGCGCCAGGATGGCCGGATCGGCCGCCTGGTGGCCGGCGTAGGGCATGGCCTCGGTCGAAATCCCGGCCACGCACCAGCGGCGCATCGAACTGACGCTGTCGATGTCCCCAGCCAGGCCGGCTTCATCCTTGCCGCCGGTCGCATAGACTAGGCGGGTCGCGCTTTGAAAACGTGCGAACAAGTCCCTTGACGGCAGCGGCGCGGAGATGTCGCCGATCGGGTCGGAGCCGGCGTTGAGCAAAACCCCACGAAACACGTCGGGATAGCCGAGCGCCAGGCGCAGGGCGACGCGCGAGCCGCCGGAAAAGCCGCCGACATAGATGCGGTCGGGATCCACCGGGTAGCGCCGGGCGATATTGTGCTCGGCGATCAGCGCCAGGGGCTCGCGCCGTTCCACCGGGCGCGCGTCGTTGCCTGAATTGGCGGCGCTGACGTAGATGACGCCGAATTTGTCCAGCACACCAGCCCAGCTTGGCGGCAGACGGGCATCGTCCCAAGGTGGCACGAATACCAGGATTCCGTAGCCCTTGGCGGGGGCGTGCGGCGGCGCATAAACGAGGAAACGCTCCTTGCCGAGGTCGAGCGACCGTTCGGCCAGGGTCTTGCCGGACTTGGCCAGAAGGCGGCCAAGCTCCACCACGGTCAGCGGCGAGGCCAACCTGCGCAGCAGTTCCGAACTCTCAGCCTGGGCCGGATAGTCGGAGAAGGTCACATTCGATTGCTGGCCGACCGGAGCCTCGCCGCACAGCGGCAGAGCGGCCAGGGCCGCCGCCAGCGCCTTGCGGAAGGCGATCACGTCCAGCGTGGGCTAGAGCCCCAGCACACCGTGGATGAAGCCCTTGTCCTTCACCTTCTTCGGCTTGGCCGGAGCAGCGGCGGGCGCCGGCTCAGCCAGGGCCACGACCGGCGCGCCCGCCTGCTGGGCGGCGACCTCCACCGCCGGCGGCGCGACGGTAGTCTCCTTGTGCCTACCCCAGGGCAACAGGCGCGGCAGGCCGGGCCCCCGGTAGTCCGCTGGCGGAAGCGCCGGGCGCAGTCCCCGGGACGTCAGCAGCTGATAGGCGTTGCGGTACCAGACATCGCCCGGAAAGTTGTAGCCCAGGACAGCCCCGTTCTTCACCGCTTCGCCCGCTAGGCCGATGGTCAGGTAGCATTCCACCAAGCGGTAGAGCGCCTCGGGCGTGTGCGAAGTGGTCTGATAGGTGTCGAGCACGGTGCGGAAGCGGCCGATGGCGGCCACCGGGTCGCCAGCGCGCAGATAGTAGCGCCCGATGGTCATTTCCTTGCCGGCCAGCTGGTCGTTGGTCATGTCGAGCTTGAACTTGGCGTCGCGGGCATATTCGGTGGTCGGATAGCGCTTGATCACCTCGGCAAAGGCCGCGCGCGCCTGGCCGGTGGCGGCTTGGTCGCGGCCAATATCGACGATCTGTTCGAAGTAGCAGATGGACTTTATGTAATAGGCGTAGGGGGTGGCGGCGTTGCCCGGATAGAGGGTGATGAAACGGTCGGCGTCGGCGATGGCGTCGGCGTAGCTGTTGGCCTCGTAGTGGGCGTAGGCCTCCATCAGAATCGCCCGCCTGGACCATTCCGAATACGGGTGCTGGCGCTCCACCTCCTTGAAATAGTTGGCGGCGTCGTTCCACTGATGCTTGTCGAGGTGCTCCGATCCGGCCGTGTACAGCGCCTCCACCGGGGCCTCACGATAGGCCAGGGTCGGCTTTTTCTTGTGGATCAGGGAGCAGCCGGAGACGGCGATCGCCGCGATCAGAGCCAGGCCTATCGGGCCCCGGAATTTGGCTATCAACAGACGATCACCTCAGGAAGCGTAGAGCGCGCGCCCCGCGCCAGCGTTGGCGGGTTCTACACGAGGCCGCGGGACGCGCAAAGGATCAGACGGCCTGCGCCAGCTCCTGGCGGGGAAAGGTGAAACGCCAAGCGTCGGGACGGGCGAGCAGCGCCCGGGCCAAGGCATTGTTCAGCCCATGGCCGGCGTACAGACCCTCGTAGCGGCCCAGGAGCGGAGCGCCGAGCAAATAGAGATCGCCGATCGCGTCCAGGGCCTTGTGACCGACGAATTCGTCGAACCGCCGCAGTCCTTCGGGATTGAGGACTTTGTCGCCCTCGATCACCAGGACATTGTCCAGCGATCCGCCGCGCGCCAACCCAGCCTCGCGCAGGGCCTCGACCTCATGCAGGAAGCCGAAGGTGCGGCATGGGGCGAGGGTGTCGCGGAAGCTCACTTCGTCAACGCCGATGTCCAGGCGCTGGCGGCCGATGGCGTCACTGTCGAAGTCGATCTCGAACGCCACCTCGAATGCATCGCAAGGCGCCAGGCTGGCCGATTTCTCGCCCTCGCTGACCGTGACCGGCTTGAGGATTTCGATCTGGCGCCCGGGCGCGGACTGGGCCTTGCGCCCGGCGGC
>DASXMK010000317.1:0-1941 GCA_036495705.1 Caulobacteraceae bacterium
CACCCCAACGAGCGGCTCGGCGGCGAGCTTGGCCAGGGTGGCGGCATCGAGACGCAGCGCGCTGGCCCTGTAGCCACGCTGCGCGGCGAGCGCCGCCTCGAGGAGGCGGGCCCGGGCTCGATAGCCTTGCCATTCCGTGACCGTGGCGTCGTGGGCCAGGGCCGTGGCGACCAGCGCCGCCGCCCGCTGCTGATGCTCACCGGCTTCGGCGAATCGCCGCGCGGCCAGCAGGGTTTCGCCGAGCTCGAGCTCGGCGATGGCGGCCGAATATGCCGTCAGGTCCATATTGTCCGGCTGGGTGGCTAGCAGAGCTTCCGCGCGCGCCGCCGCATCGCTGTAACCCTTCAGCGCCGCCGCCACGTCGCCTCTCAGCATGTCCTGGCGCGCCAGAGCGCGCGTGGCGACAATCGTGTCGACCTTGGCCCTCTGGAAGCTGCCGTCGCGGGCCAGAGAAGCCTGGGCCAACGCCAGTTGCGCCAGGCGGTGTGCGCGGGCATCGCCCAGCCGCCCCTCCTTTTCGAGAGCATCGGCCAGCCAGGCATGAGCCTGGCCGGCCTGCTGGGCTTGATCGTTATCGGTCGGGTGTCTGGCGGCCAGCGCCTGCGACACGTTCAGGCCGACGGTGAAAGCCCTGACCGCCTCATCGGTTCTGCCCTGTTCAAGATAGAGGACGCCGAGATTGTTCTCCGCGTAGCTCATCTCCATGCGCCAGTCGTCGCGGTCAGGGTAGAGCCGGGTCAGGCGGTCGGCCAGGTACGCATAGCGCTTGAACGAGGCTTCCGCCTTAGCCGACTCACCGCGCTTGTAGGCGATCTCGCCGACATAATAGACGTTCTGGGCGTGGTCGAAGATGCGCTGCCCATCAGCTGGCGCGCGCGCCAGCTGTTCTGCGGTGGTTGCGGAAGCGGCTTCGTAGGCTTTCAGAGCTTCGGCCAGATGACCCCGTTGCTCATTGATTTCCCCCATGAGCCGCAGGGCGCCGGCGCGCTGACTGAGGGCTCGCGCATCGAGGTCGCTCGGATTTTGGGCGGCGTAATAGGCCAGGGCCTTCGGCCCGATGCCGTCCATGAGGTCCAGCTGGCCGGAAGGCTCCAATCGCTTGCGAAGATCGGTGAGCATGAACTCGATCAGGCCCTCGGCCTGACCGCGCTGCCGCCGGGCTTCGTTCCGGGCCACGAAGGCGGCGCCCGCAAGGCCGGCCATGACGGTCATGCCCGCGAAAGACGCGGCCGCGAGGGCGGCGAACTGGCGCGTTCGTCTCTGAGCATCTCGGCGCACGAGTTCGTCCAGGCCCACGCCCAGCATCCCGGCCACGAGCTTGAGCAGGGCCATGCGCCGGCCGTCGCCACCGGGACGCAGATCGGCGGCGATGGGCTCGACGTGGATTCGCTCACCCGCCTCGTCGCGGTAGCGCAGGGCCGGCGGAAAGCAGTCCTGGTGATCGCCGCCCGGGCGGCCGGCGACGATGACCGCCAGGATGCGACCCTCGCCGTGCGCGGCCCGGAACCGGCGGATCTCCTCGTCCACCCAACGCGACGCCGCCGCATGGGGCGAACAGATGACGATCAGATAGGCCGATTGCTCCAATGCGCCCTGGACTCTGGCGGCCAGATCGGCGTCGGCCGCCAGTTCGGTGCGGTCCCTGAATACCGGCCGCAAGCGCTGCGGCGCCGGTCCGACTGGCGTCGGCCGGCCGATCAATCGCCGGGGAACGGCGTAGGTCTCGATGGCGCGCTGCAGCCAGCGCGCCCAGGCGCGGTCATGGCTGGAATAGCTGACGAACGCCCAATAGGAACCGCGCTCGCCAGAGGTGGCCATGGCGCTAGACTAGTAAGTGCTAGTGGTTTTGAATACCTGGTTCAGTTTGCAGTGTATGACCCGAATTGTCGACGTAAGAAGCGGAATAGGTATAGTTATAGCCATAGCCTTTAGCCTTGATAG
>DASXMK010000318.1:0-3696 GCA_036495705.1 Caulobacteraceae bacterium
GCAGGAGAGATCGCCGACCGCCATGACCGCCGAGGGGTGTTGGGCCTGTGCTACGGGGCCGAGATCGCCGGCGTCGCCATCCTCGCCTTCGCCTCGCTGACCGGGCGCGCCAGCGTGCCTTTGCTGCTGGGCGTAGCCGTGCTGTTCGGCGCGGCGCGGGCGTTCTTTTCCCCGGCCATGACCGCGCTTGGGCCGATGCTGGTGCCGCGCGCGCTGCTGCCCCGGGCCATCGCCTGGAATTCCCTGGCCTGGCAGAGCGCCTCGATCGCCGGCCCGGCCGTGGGCGGCCTGTTGATCGCCGCCTCGCCCGGCGTGGCCTATTGCGGGGTGTTGGGCCTCTATCTGGCCGCGGCCCTGTGCCTGGGCCCGATCCGCCGATCCACCCGCCCGGCCGTCCAGGCCGGCTCGCGCCTCGAGCTGGTCAGGGAGGGCCTGCGTTATGTGCGCGAGAACAAGGTGGTGCTGGGGGCAATCTCGCTGGACTTGGCCGCCGTGTTGCTCGGCGGCGCCTATGCTCTGATGCCAGCCTTCGCCCGCGACGTGCTTCACGTTGGTCCGGGAGGCTTCGGTCTGCTGCGCATGGGCCCGGCGCTCGGCGCCACGACGGTTGGACTGTGCCTGGCGGCCCGGCCCATCCGCGAAAAGGCCGGCCTGATCATGTTCTCGGCCGTCGGCGTCTTTGGCGCCGCCACGGTGGTGTTCGGCGTTTCCAGGCTGCTGTGGCTGTCGATGATCTCCCTGGCGGTTCTGGGGGCGGCCGACATGCTGAGCGTGTTTGTCCGCCAGACCCTGGTGCAGCTGGTGACACCCGATCCCATGCGCGGCCGGGTGGCCGCGGTCTCGACCCTGTTCATCGGCGCTTCCAACGAGCTCGGCGAGTTCGAAAGCGGCCTGGCGGCGCGCTTCCTGGGCGCGGTCGGGGCGGCGGTGTTCGGCGGGCTGGGCGCTCTGGCCGTCACCGGCCTGTGGGCGTGGCTGTTTCCGGCCTTGCGCAAGGCCGACCGCCTCGAATAATTCGAAACACCTGTTCGACAAATCCGGAGCAAGCGCGTCATGGGCATCCTCAACGGCAATGTGGTTCTGGTCACCGGGGGAGGCAACGGCATCGGCCGCGACTGCGCCCTGATCGCGGCCCGCGAAGGGGCCAAGGTGGTGGTCAATGACCTGGGCGGCGGCCTCACCGGCGGCGACGAAGGCTCGGCCGGTCCGGCGGAGACAGTCGCCCAGGAGATCCGCGCCGCCGGCGGCGAGGCGGTCAGCAATTCCGACAGCGTCACTTCGCTGGCCGCCTGCCAGGGCATGCTGCAACAGGCCCTGGACGCGTTCGGCGGCCTGCACGCGGTGATCAATCCGGCCGGCATCCTGCGCGACGGCATGTTCCACAAGATGAGCGAGGCCGACTGGGACAGGGTGATCGAGGTGCATCTGCGCGGCAGTTTCAACGTCTGCCGGGCCACGATCGAGCATTTCCGCACCCAGGAGGACGGGGCCTATATGCTGTTCACCTCGACCTCGGGGATCATCGGCAACATCGGCCAAACCAACTATGGCGCGGCCAAGATGGGCATCGCCGGCCTGTCGCGGATCATCGCCATGGAGGGGGCGGCCAGGAACGTGCGCTGCAACTGCATCGCCCCGGTGGCCTGGACGCGCATGACCCAGTCGGTGCCGGTGAAGGACGAGGCCCAGGCCGCGCGCCGCGCCCAGATGGCCCAGGACATCCGTCCCGACCAGCCGGCCCGCTTCTCCGTGGCGCTGATTTCCGACGCCGCCAAGGGGGTCAGCGGCCAGATCTTCGGGGTCAGCGGCGATAACATCGTCCTCTACAGCCAGCCCCGCCCGATCGAGACCCTGGGCAAGGCCGAAGGCTGGACCATCGAGACCATCCTCTCCGAGGCCATCCCGAAGATGCAAGACAAGTTCTATCCGCTGACCCGCCTGCCCCTGGCCGCCCCGCCCGCGCCCGCCAAGGCCGGCTGACGATGGGTCGCCTCGAAGGTCGTGGGACCCTCGTCACCGGCGCCGCCAGCGGCATCGGCCGGGCCAGCGCGCGTCTGTTCGCCGCCGAGGGCGCGCACGTGCTGGTGTTCGATCGCGCCGAAGCGGTGGATGAGACCGCGGCCATGATCGCCGGCGACGGCGGGACGGCGATCGCGGTGCGCGGCGACGCCGGCTCGGAGGTCGAGATCAAGGCGGCCATCGACCGCGCGGCGGCCGAGTTCGGGCGCCTGGACGCGGTGTTCGCCAACGCCGGGGTCAGCGGCGGCATGACGCCCATGGAGGCGATCGACGAGGCGTTCTGGCAAAACCTGCTGCGCATCAACCTTATCGGTCCGTTCATGGCCATCAAGCACGCCAGTCCGATCATGCGCGCGGCCGGCAAGGGCTCGATCATTTGCACCGCCTCGGTGGCCGGCCTGCGTTCGGGAGCCGGCGGCATTCCCTACAGCGCCAGCAAGGCTGGCGTGGTCAGCCTGGTCCAGACCAGCTCCAATGTGCTCTATGGCTCCGGCGTGCGGGTCAACGCTATCTGCCCGGGCCTGATCGAGACCGGCATGACCGCGCCGATCTACGCCAGCGCCCGCGAGCGCGGCACCGACGCCAAGATCGGCCAGCTCAATGCGTTGCGGCGCGGGGGCGAACCGAGCGAAATCGCCCACGCGGCCCTGTTCCTGGCTTCCGACGATTCCTCTTACGTCAACGGCCAGGCGATCGCCGTCGACGGCGGTCTCAGCTCCTCGCATCCGGTGGGCAGCCGCAAAGGCTAACGGGCGCGGACGAAAGCCTCAGACATAGCCCACGGCGCTCTGCTGCTCGGCCACGATGGTCCGCCCGGCCGCCCAATAGTGCCAGGCGGCCCAGAACCCGGACGGAGCCAGCACCAGCAGGGCCAGGCGCAGGGAGGTGGCGTCGGCGCCGCGCGCTCCGGCGAAGGCGTCGCTCATCCACCCCACGCCCTGCGGCGCGACAATCAGATTGAGCACATTCGCCAACAGCAGCGAGATGGCGATGAACATGGCCCGCATCTTCGGTGGCGACAGGTTCTGCACCAGGCCCATGGCCGGGCCGATGTAGAAATAGATCGCCGGAATGAACAGCCACAGCATGACCCGGGCCAGGGCCAGGGAATGGGTCCAGTAGACCAGGAACGAGGGAATGGTCGCCGCCCCCGTCACCCCGGCCAGCAGCCACAGCACCCGGCGAGGGTCGGTGAACGCCGGGCGAGAGAGCAGCCAGGCGGTGAACAGCGAGGCCGCCACCCCGGCCACCAGATGGATGGGGCCAAGCAACGCCCCGGCCTGGCCGACGTCCAGGTGGTAGGCGCGCTGGAAATAGGTCGGGGTGAACCACATCAGGCCCCAGCCCCACAGGGCCGAGAAGCCCCCGCCCATCATTACATGCAGGCACGCCCGCTGCCGCACCAGATAGCGCAGGCTGTCGAGGAAGCTCGGCGCCGGCTCCTCGCCTGACGCGTCCAGGCAGCCGCGCTTGGGCTCCCTGATGGTCAGCCAGACCAGGAGGCCAACCAGCACGCCGGGAAAGCCCAGGACCAGGAACGCGGCGCGCCAGCCATAGGCCTTGGCCACCGCCCCGGCCATGTCGGCCCCCAGCCAGGCGCCGATCGGCGCCCCCAGGGCGAACACGGCCCTGGCCCTGGGCCGCCGGCCGGCGGGGAAATAGTCGGCGATGATCGAG
>DASXMK010000319.1:0-4547 GCA_036495705.1 Caulobacteraceae bacterium
GGCGGCGTCGATGGCGGCCACGAACGGGCGGCAGGACCCGTCCATGATCGGGACCTCGGGACCGTCGATCTCGACCAGGACATTGTCGACGCCCAGGCCGCAGAAGGCCGCCATGAGGTGTTCGATGGTCGAGACGGTGACGCCGGCGCCGTTGCCGATCACGGTTCCAAGCCGGGTCTGGCACACGGCTTCGACGCGCGCGGCTACGGCCGGGTCCTTATCCTTCACATCGCTCCGCAGAAAGCGCACCCCGGCGTCTGGCGCCGCCGGCCGCAGGGTGAGGCGGGTCACCTGGCCGCTGTGGATGCCCACGCCTTCGAGGGAAATCGGCCGCGCGAGCGTGACCTGCGGGAATGCCGACTGTCTCAAGGCTGTCTCTCAATGTTCCGCGGTCGCGCCGCGCGCCAAGCCCCAGGTTCACTTAGGCCGCGCCGGACGCCCGAGAAACACACGTCCTGTTTCCGAGTGTTTCCCGGATAAGTCGATGAATATATGCAATTTATCGTCGCAGCGATGCCGCCGCGCCGGGCTCCGGCGCGGCGCTGGGAGGCTGCGAGCCGCTAGTTGGCCAACCGGCGCAGGAAGGAGGGGATCTACAGATCCTCGTCGGCCGCGTCTTCCTCGTCCTCGAACGCCTCGGCCACGGGCTGGGCCGCGCTGAGAGTCCGGGCCGGCGCGGTGGGCGTCTCATGACGGCGGCCGCCGAACAAGCTGAGCCAGCCGGCCTTCTGACGCCGATCATCGCCATAGCGCGGGGTCGGGAACAGCGGCTCGTCGTCCTCTTCGGCCGCCGGTTCGGCCCGCCGCGCGGCCGGTTGCAGCGCCACTACCGGAGCGCCCCTGGAGGCCTCTTCGAAGGTGAAGCCGGCCTGGGCGATCGGCGCCGGAGCGACCGCTGCGGCCATCACCGGCTCGTCCTCGTCCTCGGCCAGGGCCAGAGCCGGCTCCGGGATCACGATCGGGGCCTCGGCCCTCACCGGGAGCGCCTGGGGCTCAATGGCGGCGATCGAGGCGCCGTCCATGCCGGTCGCCACCACCGAAACGCGCACCACACCTTCCAGGGCCGGATCGAACGCGGCCCCGAAGATGATGTTGGCTTCAGGATCGACCTGACCGGAAATGGCGTTGGCCGCCTCGTCGACCTCGAGCAGGGTCATGTCCAGGCCGCCAGTGATGTTCACCAACACCGCCTTGGCGCCCTTCAATGTGACCTCGTCGAGCAGGGGATTCTGGATGGCGTTCTCGGCCGCCATCAAGGCGCGGCCGTCGCCCGAAGCTTCGCCGGTGCCCATCATCGCCTTGCCCATTTCGGTCATGACCGTGCGCACGTCAGCGAAGTCGAGATTAATCAGGCCAGGCAGGACCATGAGATCCGTGATCGAGCGCACGCCGGAATGCAGCACCTGGTCGGCCAGGCCGAACGCCTCGGCGAAGGTGGTGCGCTCGTTGGCGACGCGGAACAGGTTCTGGTTCGGGATCACGATCAGGGTGTCGACGTAGCGCTGCAGCTCGGCGATGCCGGCGTCGGCCAGCCGCATGCGGTGCCGGCCCTCGAAGTGGAACGGCTTGGTGACCACGCCGACGGTCAGGATGCCGCGCTGACGCGCGCATTTGGCGATGATCGGCCCGGCCCCGGTGCCAGTGCCGCCGCCCATGCCGGCCGTGATGAACACCATGTGGGCGCCATCGAGATGCTCGCCGATCTCCGGCTCGGACTCTTCGGCCGCCGACATCCCGACCTCGGGGTGTGCGCCTGCGCCCAGGCCCTGGGTGACGCAAACGCCCAGCTGGATGCGGTTCTGGGTCTTGGAGAAGGCCAGCTGCTGGGAGTCGGTGTTGGCGACCACGAACTCGACGCCCTCGAGGCCGGCCTCGATCATGTTGTTGACCGCATTGCCGCCCGCGCCGCCGACACCGAACACCACGATGCGCGGCTTCAGTTCCTTGGTCTGGGGCGCGAAAACCTTGAACGTCATCGGTGACTCCACAAATCTGCCATCGGGTTCAAGAACGACAGTCCAGCTTGGGCGCAGACTGCAGCGTTCGACTGAAACACTTTAGAAACCATCATCCTTAAGCTGGCGTTAACTGCATAAGCTGAGTCGGGCGCCGGTCGAGGCGAGGCGGCGGTGGTGGAATCCTAAAGATTTGCCCTCAGCCAGGCCGTGGCCTTGACCAGTACATTGGCGTTGGGATCCACCGGCCGGGGCGTGCGCGTGTCCGCCGCCCGCCGGGCCGCCGCTTCTTTCGGTCCGAAGGCGGCCCGCTGAAGCACGCCGGCGGCCGAGCAGAAGGCCGGGCCAGCGGCCGCGTCGGCCAGATGCGGGATGCGGCGCGGTCGCCCGAGCCGCACCGAGCGGTCGAACACCCGCACGGCCACTTCGCGCGCGCCGGCCAGCTGGCTGGCCCCGCCCACGAGCACGATGCCCGCGCCGGGATCGACGAAGGCGCCGGCCGCCTTCAGGCGCTCCTTGAGCAGTTCGAAGGTTTCCTCGACCCGCGGCGCGATGATGCCCTTGAGCATCGAGCGCGGGGCGGTGACCGGGCCGGCGCCGGGATCATCCCCCCTGGGCGGGGCTTCGATCATCTCGCGGTCTTCATTGGCCGAGGCGATGGCCGAGCCGTGCAGGGTCTTGATCCGTTCGGCGCCGGCGATCGACGTGGAGAGCCCGCGGGCCACGTCCTGGGTGACATGGGCCCCCCCGACACCGAGGCTGTCGACGTGCACCAAAGCGCCGCCTGACCAGACGGCGACCGAAGTCGATCCGCCGCCCATGTCGATGCAGATGGCGCCCAGCTCCATCTCGTCCTCTTCCAGCGCCGCCAGGCCGGAGACGTACGGCGCGGCCACCACGCCCTCGAACTGCAGGTGCGCCCGCTCCACGCAATGGCCGAGGGTGCGGAACACCGCCTCGTTCATGGACACCACCAGCAGCTCCAGGCCGAGCTTGCGGCCGATGAGCGAACTGGGATCGCGCACTCGTCGCTCGCCATCCACCGACCAAGCGATGGGTTGCAGATGGATCGGCTGTCGCCGGGCCAGACGCAGCCCGGCCATGGCCTGGGCGACGGCGCGGTTCTTGTCTGCCTCGCCCACCGGACGCGATCCGATAGAGACCTGGGACGAGACCCGATGGCTGGCCAGATGCCCGCAGGTCGTGGCCACGGTGACGCCCTGGACCTCGACTCCGGCCATGGCTTCGGCGCGCTCCACGGCCTGGGCGATGGCCCGGGCCGCCTCGTCAGCGTCGACGATGCCGCCGGCGCGCACCCCGTGCGACTGCACATAACCGACCCCGGCGGTGACCAGATTGCGATCGGCCCGCCGCACGCCTTCCGGCTTCATGATGAAGCAGGCGACCTTCGAGGCCCCCAGGTCCACGGCCGCAACGCTGCCGCCCCGGCCGATGGCGCTCCTGAGCGCTTCGCGGCCTTCGCGGCCCTCGCGCCGGGCGGCTCTCGCCTCCGCCGCGCTCCGCTCCAACACCTCGGTCATTTACACTCCACCCCCTGCCAAGGCCGGCGCCGCCGCTTCGCGGGGACGCACCACCACCATTTCGGGATCGCGCAGGTCGATGCGCGCCAGTCCCAGATCCAAAATCTTCGCCGTCCGATCGAGGTCGTCGAGGCGCTGCAGCGCCGCGGCCTCATCGCTCGACGGCAGCAGGATGACCCCGCCGTCCTTCAGCCGCAGGTCCCAGCGCCGGTCGTCCACGCGCACCAGGGCGGTGACGCGCTGGAAAAGCCGCGGGCGGGCCGCGATCAGAGGCAGGACCGGGGCCGCCGCGATATTGGCCCCGACGCCGACGATCAACGGCAGGGCGGAAAACTGCGCCGGATCGACATCCGGCGCCAAGGCGCCGTTGTCGGCCACTACCGCGGTCCGCCCGCCATGCTGCCACACCGCCATCAGCGGCCGCTGGGTCACGGCGATGACCAGGGTGTCGGGCAACAGCCGGATGACCCTTGCGTGCGCCACCCAGCCGACGCGCTCGACCCGCGTGCGCAGGGCGGCGAGGTCGACATCGAGGATGGGAACGCCGGGCTTCAGGGCCGCGGCCGCCAGAACCTCTTTCTGCGCCGCCTGCGAGGCGCCCTGCAGGTGGATGACGTTGGCGCGAAAACCGAGGGTCGCCAGATCGCTCCGGGCCGCCGCCTGACCACCGCGCCACAGGGCCTCTCCCCTGCCCCCGGTGGCGAGCACCGCGGCGCTGACCAGCACGGCCAGCAGGGATGCAGCCAGCCACGCGATGGCGGCCGGCAAGCCTGCCTGTCTGGCCGTCGACAGCTTGGAAGCCCCCCCGCGGGCCCGGACGGCCGCGCCCATAGCCCGGCCGCGGCGCTTTGGCCGGGACCCGCGTTGCGGCGGACATGCGCCTATCTCCGCGCGCCGCCGCGGGCATGACCGTCCTCCGTGATCCACAACACGAGCTCGTCGAACCCAATCCCGGCAAAGGCGGCCTGCTCAGGGACGAGCGAGGTGGGCGTCATCCCGGGCTGGGTGTTGACCTACAGAAGGACCAGAATGTGGTTAACGGGGTCATAAC
>DASXMK010000320.1:0-5939 GCA_036495705.1 Caulobacteraceae bacterium
GCCGATGCCGACCGCCGTGGTCTGGCCGAGGCCTTCCTGCGAGGTCTGGAACACCGCCTCATAGGTCAAGGTGCCGGAGCGCGAGACGATGCCGACATTGCCGGGGCGGAAAATATTCGCGGGCATGATGCCGATCTTGCATTCGCCGGGCGTGATGACGCCGGGGCAGTTGGGTCCGATCAGACGCGACTTGGATCCGCTCAACGCGCGCTTGACGGTCACCATGTCCTCGACCGGGATGCCCTCGGTTATGGTGACGATGAGGCCGATCTCGGCGTCGATCGCCTCGAGTATGGCGTCGGCCGCGAACGGCGGCGGCACATAGATCACCGTGGCGTCGGGTCGAACGGCGTCAGCTGCTTCAGCCACGGTGTCGAACACCGGCAGGCCAAGATGAGTCGATCCGCCTTTGCCCGGCGAGACCCCGCCGACCATGGCCGTGCCATAGGCGATGGCCTGTTCGGTGTGGAAAGTCCCTTGCGCCCCGGTCACGCCCTGGCAGATGACGCGCGTCGACTGGTCGATCAGAATGGCCATCAGGTCCGCCGCCGACCGATCAGGACTTGATCTTGAGAAGATCGAGAATGATCTCGGGCCCGTCGGCCTTGACGGTGAAGAAATTGAGGCCGCCGGCGGCCGCCGCGGCGGTGAAGTCGCTCTTCTGAACCGGCTTGCGGGCGCCGGCGGTTTCGGTGAACTGCCACGAGGCCTTGGCCGCGTCGGCGGCTTGTGGGGCAAATCCCACCCAGCCCTTGGCGTCCGCGGCCATGTCGGCCTGTTTCGCCGGCGAGACGCGGACCGTGCAGGCGCTGACCTGCACCGCGCCCTTGGTTCCGTGCCAGGCGAAGACCGTGAGCTTGGCCCCGCCGACGGCCACGGTGCGCGCCAGGCTCTCGCTGACCTCCACCCCTTCCATGGTCGAAGGCTGAACCTCGGTGGCGACCCAATGGCCGGCGTCGGCCGCGGCCTTGACGGCGGCGAAGTCAGCATCGCTGTCGCCGCACACCCCCCGGAAACCATCGAACGCGGGTGAAGCCGCGGCCGGCAGGGCGGCGACGATGAAAGCGGCCGCCGCGGCGGCGCCCAGGCGGAGGTTCATGCAGCGGCTCCCTTAACGGCCCGGACGATCTTTTCCGCCCCGTCGGCCAGGTCGTTGGCGGCGATGACATTCAGCCCACTGCCGCTGAGAATGGATTTTCCAAGTTCAACGTTGGTGCCCTCGAGCCTCACCACCAGGGGCACCTGCAGCCCCACTTCGCGGACCGCGGCGACTACCCCTTCGGCGATAATGTCGCAGCGCATGATCCCGCCGAAAATGTTGACGAGGATGCCTTTCACATTGGGATCGGCGGTGATGATCTTGAACGCCGCGGTGACCTTCTCCTTGGAGGCGCCGCCGCCGACATCGAGGAAATTCGCCGGCTCGGCGCCATAGAGCTTGATGATGTCCATGGTGGCCATGGCCAGGCCGGCGCCGTTGACCATGCAGCCGATTTCGCCGTCGAGGGCGATGTAGCTGAGTTCGTGCTTGGCAGCCTCGATCTCCTTGGCGTCTTCTTCGGTTTCGTCGCGCAGGGCCACGATGTCTGGGTGGCGATAAAGCGCGTTGTCGTCGAACGAGACCTTGGCGTCGAGCACCACCAGCTTGCCATCGGCGGTGACGATCAGCGGATTGACTTCAAGCAGGCTCATGTCCTTGGTCGTGAAGGCTTTGTAGAGCGCCGGCAGCAGCGCCCGGACCTGTTTGGCCTGGTCGCCGGTCAGACCGAGGGCCTTGGCGAGCAGCGCCGCGTGATGCGGCCACGGGCCGGTGGCCGGATCGATGGCGAAGGTGACGATCTTGTCCGGCGCGGTCTGGGCCACCTCTTCGATGTCCATGCCGCCCTCGGTGGAGGCGACCACGGCGACGCGGCTGGTCTCGCGGTCCACCAGCAGGGACAGATACAATTCGCGTGCGATGGCCGCGCCTTCCTCGATGTACAGCCGCCGCACCACCCGGCCCCTGGGGCCGGTCTGATGGGTGATAAGGGTCATGCCCAGCATGCGCTGGGCCTCCGCCCGCAGGTCGTCGATCGACTTGACCACCTTGACCCCGCCACCCTTGCCGCGGCCGCCGGCGTGGATCTGCGCTTTAACCACCCACACCGGCCCGCCGAGGTCTTCGCCCGCGGCCACCGCTTCATCGATGGTGAACGCCGGAGCGCCGCGCGGGACCGGGACGCCGAATTCGGCCAGGACGGCCTTGGCCTGATGCTCGTGGATGTTCATTCGGTCGGGGTCCGCCAGGCCGTAGAAGGCCGGGCGCTTATAGGCAGGCCGCCAAGGGCGCGCAACGGCGACGCCGGGTCAGCCTTTTGCGTAGCGGGCCATGAACATCTCGACCGCGCGCCTGACCAGGTTGGTGATCTCCTTGGCCGACGGTTTGGGCCTCAGATTGAGCACCACCTCCAGGTGGTGGGCCTTGCATGCGGCCAGAAACAGCCACCCGGCCTCGCTGCAATCGTCGACATCGATCTCGCCGCGCGCCCGCGCCTCCTCGAGGTAGCGCCCGACCCGCTCGCGGCCGACCTGCGGCCCCGATTCAAAAAACAGATGCGCCAGTTCCGGCGTGCGCCGGGCCTCGGCGACGACGATCTGGAACATGCGCACCGACTGATCCGACAGGATTTGGTCGAGAAAGCGCTCTCCCAACCTTTGCAACACTTCGGCCACGGGTTCGTCGTCGGCGAAATCGAGGATGTCGGCGGCGATCCGGCCGCACGATTCGCGGATATGGGCCTCGAACAGCGCCTCCTTGCTGTCGAAGTAATTGTACAGCGTGCCTTTGGACCCGCCGAGGCGGGCGGCGATCGTCGACATCGAGGCCGCCTGATAGCCCTCCTCGCGGAACACTTCGGCGGCCACGGCCAGGATCGCATCGCGACGTTGGTCCTTGCGGGTGGTTGTGAGCGTTTCCATTTTCATTTCCGACCGTACCGTACGGTTGTGACTTGACAAGACGCGGTCAGTCCATACTTTCGCGACATGACCGTACTGTACGGTCAATTTAGTCATACGGGGTGACTATGTCCAGCCTTGCAACGCGCGCAGCGCTGATGGCGGTCGTTGTGCTTGGCGCATGCGCCGCCATCCCCCACCAGGATCTCTCCCGGCCTCGGACCGCGCAGTCGTACGCCACAGCGCAATCATTCGCCGCTCCGGCGACGATCTGGCCAGGCGATCAGTGGTGGCGCGCCTACGGCGATGCTCAGCTTGACCAGCTGATTGACGAGGCTCTGGTCGGATCGCCGGACGTCGCCGCCGCCAAAGCCCGGCTCGACAAGGCGCAGGCAGGCGTCAGCAGCGCACGGGCCGCGCTTTTGCCCACGCTGCAGGGCCAGGGTCAGGTGGGCGAGACCAAGCAGAGCTACAACACCGGCATACCGCCAGCCTTCGTGCCCAAAGGCTACAACAGCGTTGGTCAGGTGACGCTCAATTTCAATTGGGAGTTGGACTTCTGGGGCAAGAACCGGAAGGCAGTGGCTGCCGCCGCGTCGGAGGCGCGCGCCAGCCAGGCCGACCTCGCCGAAGCGCGCCTGGTGCTCTCCACCGCCATCGCCAGCGCCTATGCCGATCTGGCGCGGTTGTGGGCCGAGCACGATGTGGCGGCGCGCGCCGTGCAATCGCGTCAGGAGACGCTGGACTTGGTGACGCGCCGAGTGGCCAACGGCCTCGACACCCATGGCGAGTTGAGCCAGGCGCAGGCCGGTCCAGCGTCAGCCCGCGCCGACCTTGACGCCACAGATGAACAGATCGCCCTCACCAAGAATGTAATCGCCGCCCTGATGGGCGCCGGGCCGGACCGCGGCCTCACGATCGCCCGGCCGGGTCCCGAGGCCCTGCGCGCGTTCGGCCTGCCCGCGAGCCTGGCCGCTGATTTGGTGGGGCGCCGCCCGGACCTCACCGCCGCGCGCTGGCGGGCGGAGGCCGCGTCCAGCCGCATCGGCGTCGCCAAGGCGCAATTCTATCCCAACATCAACCTCGTCGCCTTGATCGGTTACCAATCGCTGGGCCTGTCGCAGCTGTTCGCTTCCGGTTCCGGAATCGGCCAGGTCGGCCCCGCCGTGACCTTGCCGATCTTCGAGGGCGGGCGTCTGCGGGCGAACCTGCGCGGCGCGCGCGCCGACTATGAGACGGCGGTCGCGAGCTACGACCAGACCCTGACCCAGGCGCTCAAGGACGTGGCCGACGCGGCCGCCAGCGAGCGCGCGCTATCCGCGCGCCTGAAGGAAAGCTCGGACGCCTTGGCCGCGGACGAGGACGCCTATCGCATCGCCCGTCTCCGCTATGAGGGCGGCCTCGCCAACTATCAGAGCGTGCTGTTGGCCGAGGACGCGGTGCTCCAGAGCCGGCGCGTCGTGGTCGACCTGCAGGCGCGCGCCTTCACCCTCGATGTTCAGCTCGTCCGCGCTCTTGGCGGCGGCTATCAGACTTGAGCGAGTTCTCCCATGCCCCTAGACACAGCTGAGGCCGCCAACATGCCCGACACGGCTGAAACCGAATTTGCCTCGGCTGCGCGCGCGCGCGCAGGAGCGTCGCGGGGACCCAGCCTCAGGGCCCGCCTGTTCCTCGGGCTTGGCCTCGCCGTGGCCCTGGCCGGCGCCATCTGGTTTGGCTGGTGGCTCCTCGTCGGCCAGAACCACGTCGCCACCGACAACGCCTATGTCGGAGCGGATGTCGGCGACATCACGCCCCTCGTCTCCGGGCCGGTGGTCAAGGTTCTGGCTGTCGACACCCAGCCCGTGAAGGCCGGTCAGCCCCTAATCGAGATCGATCCTACGGACTTCCAGATCGCGCTTGCCCAAGCCAATGCCCAGCTCGGCCAGGCCGAGCGCAAGGTGGAGGGCTATTTCGCCAACGAGAACGCCCTTTCCGGCCAGATCGACGCCCGCCAGGCCGACATCACGCGCGCCGACGCCCAGATCGCCAGCGCTCAATCCGACCTCGAGCGCGCCCAGACGGAGCTTGGCCGCCGCCAGCGGCTGGCATCGTCAGGCGCCGTATCCGGGGACGAACTCACCCAGGCGGAAAACGCGTTCCGCACCGCTCAGGCCGCCCTCGCCTCGGCCCAAGCGGCCAAAGCCCAGGCCGTGGCCAACCGCACCGCGGCCACGAGTGCGCGCGACGTCAATACCGCGCTGATCGCCGGCGGACCCGTCGACTCCAATCCCGAGGTCGCCGCCGCCAGAGCCAACGTGCGCGCCGCCCAGCTCAACCTCGACCGCACCGTGCTCAGCGCGCCGTTCGCCGGCGTGGTCGCCAAAAAGGACGTGGCCGTGGGCCAGCGCGCCCAGGTCGGCCAGTCGCTGATGACCGTCGTGCCGGTGAACCAGGTCTATGTGGACGCGAATTTCAAGGAAGAGCAGCTGACCCGGGTGCGCATCGGCCAGCCCGTGGTCCTGACATCCGATCTCTACGGCAATGGGGTGAAATTCCACGGCCGTGTCGTTGGCCTGGCCGGCGGGACCGGCGCCGCCTTCGCCCTGATCCCGGCCCAGAACGCCACCGGCAACTGGATCAAGATCGTTCAGCGACTGCCTGTGCGCGTCGCGCTTGATACGACTGAACTCCACAGCCACCCGCTGCGTGTCGGCCTGTCCATGAAAGCCGACATCGACGTCGGCGCCCGCTAGAGCTTCCAGCGCCGGTCCGCCGCTATGTCCAGTCCCCAAGACGATTTCGCCCCGATGTCCGGCCCGCCGCTGTGGATCGCCGGCTTCCTGCTGGCGCTGGCCAACTTCATGGTGGTGCTCGACATCACCATCGCCAATGTCTCGGTGCCCAGTATCGCCGGCGGACTGGCGGTGTCTCCCGACCAGGGCACATGGGTGATCACCTCTTATGCGGTGGCCGAAGGGATCACCGTGCCGCTCACGGGCTGGCTCGCTCAGCGGTTCGGC
>DASXMK010000321.1:0-8101 GCA_036495705.1 Caulobacteraceae bacterium
TCTAGAGGTCCCCCGTTCGAACCGGGGAGGCGGTACCACCGGAGCCTTCAGATCAACCGGCCTGGCTTTCGGCGCGGGCTTTATCGATCGCCGCTTGCAGGGCGGTCATGTCATCGCCAGCCAATATGTGGTTCCCGACCACAAAACCCGGCGTGCCGTCGAGCGCCAGTTCATCAAAGAGGGCGTTCGTGGCGGCCAACTGCGCCGTGGCTGCGGCGCTCGGGGCGATGTCAGCCTTATGCGCGCCTTTTGCGGCCGCGATGCTGTCGATGGCGGCATCGTCAAGCGGGTGCGTGCCCATGAAACTCTGGTACAGACCGACATAGTCGCCGCCGGCCTTTTTCACCGCCAGCGCGGCATAAGCGGCGTGTTCGGATGTCGCCCCGAAGATCGGCATTTCCTTGAACACGAGGCGAATATCGGGGTGCTCCCGAACTAGGGAGATCAACCTTGGCGCCATCGCGGCGCAGTGCGGGCAGCGATAATCATAGAATTCCGTAACCGTGACACGGCCAGCCGGATTGAAGACAAAGTCGCGAGGGTCGCGCTCGATGGCTGTCCGCAATCTCGGGATATTGGCTTCGGCTCGACGCTGGGCGGCCGCGACGCGGGCATCCTCATTCGCCTGAAGTCGTTGGTTGGCCTCTTCCAGCACCTCGGGATGGGCAAGCAGATATGCGCGCACGCGATCGCCGAAGTCCTTGTCCGATCCCAGCACCGGCTGACAGGCGGCGATCGACACGCCGAGCGCCACGACCGGGCCGAGCACCCTGCGCCAGTTCATCCTTGCTGGGCCAGGGCCCTGAGGTCGTCGGCGGTGGGTTTGGAGGTCAGAACGATGTCGGTGGCGCGTCGCCATTCCGGAGAATCCTTCCTGAGTAGGTCCCGGGCGCGCAGCGCGAAGACGCGGGCGTCCTTCATCTGGCCCAGGTGAAAGTTTTGTTCGGCCGTGGCAAGCCGGGCCATGCCGTCGTGGCCCTGACTGTCATAAGCTTCAGCCAGCAATCTCCAACCGAGCGCATTATCTGGTTCGCTGGCCATGGCCTGTTTGATCTGACCAATCGCCTCATTGACCTTGGCCGGATCATTGAGTGCGAGCAGGGTCTGCCCAAGGTTTATGTGCAGCAGCGGAGCGCCAGGCTTGAGTTCCACGGAGCGGCGGTGGGCCGGCTCCGCGTCCTTGGGTCGGCCCGCCTCAAATAGCACTTGGCCCTTGAGCTCCCAGAGATACGGATTGTTCGGCTGTTCCCCGATCAGCGCGTCGATCGCTTTCACAGCCCGGTCGGTATCGTTTTCCTTGTAGAGAGCGATGGCGCGGGCGTACCGGGCGGCAAATGACTGGTCGGTCTCCGGGTAGTCGATGAAGGTGCGCGATGGCGCGTCCATGAAAGCCTCGATTTTGGCCTTCATCACGGCGTGAAGCGCGATGAGTTCCGGCGCGTCGACCGCCGCGACGTGTGGCTCATGCTCCACCCGCACGCGAAGCGCCTCGATGCGGTCGTCGGATAGCGGGTGGTCGCGGAAATATGGGAATTTCCGCTCGTCATCAAACACCTCTTGGTATCTGAAATTATTGAAAAACTCCACGAGACCCCGTCCAGAATAGCCAGCCTTTTCCAGATAGGTGGCGCCCGCTTCGTCAGCCCGCGATTCTTGTTCGCGCGAATAGCCGAGGACTGAGATCTCGCCAAAGTAGGTGGAGGAAAACACCAGGGCCGCGGCGCCCTCCGGCGATCCGGCGGCGGCCGCCAAAATGGCCAAGCCCACGCCGGCCAGCATTGGCCCCAGGGCCGCCTTGGTGACATCGCCCGAGCGGGCGACGTGGCCGCCGGCGATGTGCCCTGTCTCGTGGGCTATCACGCCTTCGAGCTGGTTCGGCGTCTTCGTCTCAAGAATGAGGCCGGTGTTCAGATAGAGATTGAGGCCGGCTGTCGAAAACGCGTTCAGCTCTTTGTCGCCGATCAGGTGAATCTCAACCTGCTTCGGATCGAGCCCAGCGGCGACGAATATCGGATCGGCTTCGCGATGCAGGGTTTCCTCAATCTCGGTGTCGCGGACGACGGATATTCCCGCCTCGTCCTGGGCTTGCGCCAAGCCAGGCAACACAAGGGGCGCCGCAACAAGGAGGGCGAGGACGGCGCGCAAACGGGGAGGGGGCAGCTTCACGATCTCAAGTCTCGCTCCGCCCCGCACCGCCAAGTTTAGCCGCTCATTGGCTCCGCCGCCACCAACCGCGTCGCGGGGCGTGGGGCGGGGAAAGAATCTCCGCCGGGTCAGGTTCGACGGGAGGCAACGGGGGATTGTCCACCGCGAGCACGACCGCTGGGGGTTCGACGGAAGAGGGTGCGCCGTCCATAACCTCAGGCTCGACCGCCGCTTCGGGAGGCGCAGCCGCAATCGCCTCCGCCGGCGGTTCCGTCGAGACCGCGGGTTTGCGTCGCCGGCTTCTGGGTTTGGGGTCCTTAGGCGGCTCCGCTTCGGGCAATTCGACCCAGATCTCCTCGGCGGAACCGGGGTCGGGCGAGACAGGCGGAGGAAGCGCTTCGACTAGCGGGCTGGCCGCCGCGGGGGCGGGTTCTGCGTGCTCCTCCGCGGGGGGTTCAATCGTCACGGCCCGCTGGACCAGTCCACGCCACTCGTAGGGGTCATCGCCAGAAAGCCTCGCTGGCCATGCCCAGGCGTAGACGTCGGCCGACCCTTCGCGCGGGCGGCGTCCGCCACGGCGCCCGCGACGCCGGCGGCCCTGGGACTCGCCGTCCGTGTCTGCCCCGCCTGGGCCTGGCTCTGAGGGGCTGGGGGAGGGCCGCAGATCATCCGTGCGACGTCCGCGCCGTCGGCGACGGCCCCGGCGGCGGCCCGAATCCTCATCGAAGCTCACCGCGGCGCCTTCCGCCGATGCGGTCTCGATATCCTCGTCGATCTCTATTTCTTCGTCTTCTTCGGCCTCGTCATCGAACTCGGCTGTGAAGCTTTCCGTCAGCGCGGCGGCCAGGGGTTCGGGGCGCGGCGCCGGCTCGTGGGGCGCGCTGGTCAGCCGCTCGATGTGATGGTCAGCCTTGGCCAGGGTGTCGTCCAGGACGACGCTGACGAACAGGCCGTGGCTGTGGGTCAGCCGGACGAGATAGTCGCGCTTGTGATTGAGCAGATAGAGTCCGGTCTCCCGGGATGCGCGGAGCACGACTTCGCCACCACCTTTGAGCGCCTCCACCTCAAGGGCCCGCAGCGCCCCAAGGGCGCTCGACTCGGCCGTGCGCACGCGACCGGCGCCAGCGCAGTGAGGACAGACCTGGGTGGTGCCTTCAAGTATTCCGGTGCGTCGCCGCTGACGACTGATCTCCATCAGGCCAAAGCCCGAGATCCGGCCCATCTGGATGCGGGCCCGGTCTTGCGCCAGGCAGTCCTTCAACACCTTTTCGACAGCGCGATTGTTCTTAGACTCATCCATGTCGATGAAATCGATCACGATGAGCCCGGCCAGGTCGCGCAGCCGCAATTGCCGGGCCGCTTCGGCGGCAGCTTCGGTGTTGGTTTTCAGCGCCGTGGCTTCGACGTTGCGCTCGCGCGTGGCTCGCCCGGAGTTCACGTCGATGGCGACCAGGGCTTCGGTCTGGTTGATCACCAGGTAGCCGCCCGATTTGAGCGGAACCGTCGGCGAATAGATCTGCGCCAGATGATCCTCGACCTTGTAGGCGGCGAACAGCGGGGCGGGGCCGCGATAGTCTTGCACCTTCTTCGCCTGACTCGGCATCAGCATGCGCATGAACTCGCGGGCTTCGTGGAAGCCGGCTTCGCCTTCGACCATGACGCTCTCGACGTCCTTGTCATAGAGGTCGCGGATGGCCCGCTTCACCAGGTCCTCTTCTTCGTAGATCAAGGCCGGAGCTATGGAATGCAGGGTGGTCTCGCGGATATTGCCCCAAGCGCGGGACAGATATTCGTAGTCGCGTTTGATCTCGGCCTTGGTCCGCTTGGCCCCTGCCGTGCGCACGATCAGACCCATGCCTTCGGGAACGTCCAGGTCCTGGACGATCGTCCGCAGGCGCTTGCGGTCTGCGGCCGCGGTGATCTTGCGACTGATGCCGCCGCCGCGATCGGTGTTGGGCATCAGCACGCAGTAGCGACCGGCCAGGGACAGATAGGTGGTCAGGGCGGCGCCTTTATTGCCGCGCTCCTCCTTGACGACCTGGATCAGCATGATCTGGCGCCGCTTTATGACCTCCTGGATCTTGTAGCGGCGCATGAGCCGACGGCGGCGACGGGCGACTTCTTCGTCCAGCTCGTCATCGTCCTCGCCGCCGAGACTGTCGGATTCTTCCGTCGCCCCCGCTTCGGTCCCGGCTCCGTTCGCGGCCCCGTTCGCAGAAGCGGGTTGATCGTCATCGTCGTCCGCAGCTTCGCGCAGCAGGGCTTCGCGATCAGCATGCGGGATCTGATAATAGTCGGGGTGGATTTCGTTGAAGGCCAAGAAGCCGTGCCGGTTACCGCCATATTCAACGAAGGCGGCCTGCAGGCTGGGCTCTACCCGTGTAACCTTGGCCAGATAGATATTGCCGCGCAGCTGCTTCTTGGATCGGCTTTCAAAATCGAAGGCTTCAACCTCGCCGCCTGCAAGGACCACGACCCGGGTCTCTTCCGGGTGGGCGGCGTCGATTAACATTTTCTTTGACATACAAATTCTCTCCGGGGCGCGCGGCGGACATAAGTCCCCGTCGCCGTCTGCGGGCGCGCGCGCCTTCAACATCGCCGATCAGCCGGTCGCGGTTGGCGACCGAGGTCAGGATCGAGGTCGAGGATGAGGCGGCGCCGCCCATGGGTTGTTATCTCTGAGTGCGCTCTCTCAAACCGAGGGCGCCAATTGGCTGGCGCGTCTGCGCCAAACTGGCGCTGGCCCGACGCGGGGCGCGCAGGCTCGCTTGAAGTCCATGCGGACGGCGAATGCGCGTCGAGTAATGTATGGGAAACTCGGTCGAAAGGGAAGCGGCGCTTTGTCGCTCCGGCCCAGACGATTCCCTTAACCCTTTGTGCACGCGCCAGAACGCATAAGGCCCGCCTGATTTGGGGCTAGCCGAGACGGAGTCATGGGGAAAACCCATCGTTGGAGCGCGCGCCTAGCGGCGCTTGTGGCGGCCCTTGGCTGCGCCGGAGCGGTTTACGCACAGCAGGCCCAGGACCCCGTCGTTCGCTTGGGCACAGGACCGTCTGGAACCCGGGTGGTATTGGACACGGCCACCAAAATCGACGTTGTCCCCGCGCCCTCGGGCGAGGGGCCGATGGTCTTCACTGTTTCCGGGCTGGATGTCCCGCGTCCTCTGGCGGGGGCCGGCGTTGGCTTGGTCAAAGGCTGGCGACTGGAAATGGTCGACAACGCACCGAGACTGACGCTTGAGCTGCTCCAAAAGGCCGAGATCGCCCACCGTTTCCTGATCCCGCCTACCGCTGACGTTGGCCACTTTCGCTACGTAATCGACCTGACAGCCGCCCTGGCCGGGGTCCGGCTCGCCCCAGCCCCAATTCGGATCTCCCCAACCCAGAGGCCCTCGAAGCCCAGCCCGCGCAAGCTGGTTGTGATCGATGCGGGCCATGGCGGCCATGATCCGGGCGCGCAGAGCGGGGATGTCAACGAGAAGGACATCACCCTGGCCGCGGCGCTTCATTTACGCCACCGGCTGGAACGCAGCGGTTATCGCGTGCTGATGACCAGAGCGACAGACGTATTCGTGCCGCTGGAGCAGAGGGTGCGGATCGCTCGGCGCTCTGGGGCGGACCTCTTTATCGCCCTGCACGCAGATTCGGCCGGAGGCGAAACCGCAACTCACGGAGCCAGCGTCTACACGCTCTCCGATCATGGGGTCACGCGGGTCAACCAGGTCCTCGACGGTCATGAGTGGTTCAACCACGCGGCGCGAAATGACCCTGCGGTCAATGGCATTCTGCTGGACCTTACCCAGCGAAGCACGCTCAACCGTTCAAACGTTTTTGCCCAGCTTCTTGTCGATCGCCTAAGCGCGAAGGTCGATCTCTTGCCCAGAAGCCATCGCGACGCCGGCTATTTCGTGCTTCTGGCTCCGGACGTGCCGGCGGTCCTGCTCGAAATGGGTTTCATCAGCAACCCCACCGACGTCGCCCGCCTCACCGATCCGGTGCAGAGAAACCAGCTCATGGACGCCGTGGCGGACGCCATAGACGCCTTCTTCGAGGACCGAGTACGATTGGCGGTCAATTGATGCGCGGTCGCGGCCCCCAGCCTAGCGTTGGCGCCCGCGGCGAACGGCGCTAGACGGTCGGACCGGCGGAGAGGGCGTCCGCGGAGGTCGAGCGGCGTTGCAACTCTTCGGTCGGACAATCCCCTTGGGCGGGATGGTGTTCGCTGGCGTTGTCGGTGCGGCCGCCCTTTGCGCAGCCATCTACGCGGGCGTGTTGTTCGCCCAGATGCCAGGCGCCAATGAGTTGGCCGACTTTCACCCTCCGACCGCCACGCGCGTCTACGCCTGGGATGGCACTCTGATCGGCGAGTTCTCCAAGGTTCGCCGCATCTATGTGCCTTACGACCAGATGCCGCCGCGCTTGATCTACGCGTTCCTGGCGGCGGAGGATCACAACTTCTTCGAGCATGGGGGGGTCGATGTCGGAGGCGTCTCGCGCGCCCTGTTCAAGGACGCGATCAACGCCGTGCAGGGCCGAAGGCCAGAGGGTGGATCCACCATCACCCAGCAGGTGGCCAAGAATATCCTGCTCGATAGCCACGTCACCGTCGGCCGGAAGCTCAAGGAGGCGATTATCGCCACCCGGCTCGAAGAAACCCTGTCGAAACAGCAGATCCTGGAATTGTATCTCAATGACATCTGGCTGGGCTACCGATCGTATGGCGTAGGCGCGGCGGCCTACAATTACTTCGGCAAGGCGATAAGCGATCTGACACTGGCTCAATGCGCCTATCTGGCGGCGCTGCCGAAGGGCCCGGAGAATTACCAGCCCGTGCGCGACAAAGTCGCCGCCGTTCGCCGGCGCAACATGATCCTTCAAAATATGGTCGATCTTGGCTGGGTTGGTCAGGCTGAAGCCAACGCCGCGATGGCTGAAGACCTCAAGGTCGAGGCGGCTCCCAGCCGCGAGCGCTATCACGACGCCGACTATTTCGTCGACGAGGCGCGGCGCGAGGCGCTGCAGCTCAAGGGTGTCGGTGACGACCTCACCGAGGGCGGCTACTATATGCGGACCACAGTCGATCCGCGCCTCCAGACCGCCGCGCGGATCGCGCTCATGGACGGGCTGGAGACATACGACCACCGCCATGGCTGGCGCGGCGCCTGGGGGCATGTGGCAATCACCCAAGGCTGGCAACAGGCCACTCTGGCCAGCACTCCGCCGTCCGAGCGCAAGAAATGGCGTGCCGCCGTCGTCACACAGGCCGGGAACGACGTCCGGATCCAGTTCGCCAGCGACAACACGGTGGGAGCGCTGGATTCCCACGATGTGGTCTGGGAGCAAGCCGGCAAGGGCCTCAAGGTTGGCGACTTGGTTTTCGCCGAGCCAGGCGACAACGGCCGGTTCCACCTGCGCCAGGTCCCTCAGGTCAATGGCGCCATCGTGGTCATGGACCCCAATACCGGCCGGGTGCTGGCCATGGTCGGCGGCTACAGCTTCTCGCTGTCGAATTTCAACCGCGCGACCCAGGCCTATCGCCAGCCAGGCTCGTCATTCAAACCGTTCGTCTACGCCACAGCGCTGGAGACCGGTCAGTTCACTCCGGCGAGCGTGGTGCTCGATGCGCCGATCAGCCTGCCAGGATTCGGCGGTCAGATTTGGCGGCCGGAGAACTACGAACGCCGGTTCCTCGGGCCTTTGGTGTTCCGCCGCGGCCTGGAGCTGTCCCTGAACACCATGACGGTGCGCATCGCCATGCAGGTGGGCATGCACAGGATCATCGACACCGCCAAGCGCTTTGGCGTCGTTGATCACATGGATCCGGTCCTGGCCATGGCCCTGGGCGCGGGTGAAACCACCCCGTTCCGAATGACCGGAGCTTACGCCAGCTTCGTCAATGGCGGGCGAAAGGTCTTCCCGCACCTCATCGAGGAGGTCGAGGATCGTGACGGCGGTG
>DASXMK010000322.1:0-2620 GCA_036495705.1 Caulobacteraceae bacterium
CGCCATCGGGCCCGACAGGCTGCGCGCCACGTCGTCGGCGTGGACGATGGCCAATGTCTTGGGCAGGACCTCGACGAACACCACCACCAGCACCGTCATGATCGCCGTGGCGATGGCCACGCCCCAGGCGCCGGGGACCAGCTTGGTGATGAAGGCGGTGGTCAAGGCGGAGCTGAGGATATTGATCAGATTGTAGCTCAGCAGCACTGCGCCGATCATCGTCTCCTGGTCCGACAGCAGGGCGTTGACCCGGCCGGCCGCCGGGTCGCCGTCGCGTTCGAGCTGGTGCATGCGGCCGCGGCTGGCCCGGGTCAGCGCCGTCTCGGCGGCCGAGAACACCGCCGCCACCGCCAGCAGCGCCAGGATGACGACGATGAGGGCGCCCAGTCCGGCCATCATGGTCTGGCCCCTTCCGTCAGCAGGAAGGCGGTCACCGCCCCGCCGTCCACGCCGTCGGCGGCGAAAGCCTGGCCGATGCCGCGGACGAGGATGAAGGTCAGCCGCCCGGCCTTGGCTTTCTTGTCCTGGGCCATGCGGCTCACGAGCGCGGCCGCGGTCGGGGCGGGTAGGGCCAGATCGGAAAGCCGCGCCGGCAGGCCGGCGGCGGCGATCGCCCGCTGCGCGCGCTCGGCGTCGGCCGGCGGGCACAGACCCAGCTGGACAGAGAATCGGAAGGCCATGGCGCAGCCGACGGCCACGGCCTCGCCATGCTTCAAGGCCTCGCCAAACCCGCTCTCGGCCTCCAGGGCGTGGGCGAAGGTGTGGCCGAGGTTCAAGAGGGCGCGCACCCCGCCCTCGCGCTCGTCCTGGCCTACGATCTGCGCCTTCATCGCCACCGAACGCTCCACCGCCTCGCTCAGGGCCTCCGGCTCGCGCGCCAGCGCCCGGCCGCCATTGGCCTCAAGCCAGGCGAAGAAGTCCGCATCGCCCAGCAGGCCATATTTGATCACTTCGGCATAGCCGCAGCGCAACTCGCGCGCCGGCAGGGTGTCCAACAGGGCGAGGTCGGCCAGCACCAGCCTCGGCTGGTGGAAGACGCCGATCAGGTTCTTGCCGCGCGGGGTGTCGATGGCCGTCTTTCCGCCTACGGACGAATCCACCTGGGCCAGCAGAGTGGTGGGAATCTGCACGAAATCGATGCCGCGCTTGAAGATTGCCGCGGCCAGGCCGGCCAGGTCGCCGACCACTCCGCCGCCGAAGGCGACAATCAGGTCGCCGCGCTCGAACTCCAGGGCCAGAAGCTCATCGCACAGCCGCTCGAGGCCGGAAAAGCTCTTGGCCGTTTCGCCGGGTGGAATGGTCACGCTCGCCGCTTCGATGCCGGCCCCGCCCAGGGCTTCGGAAAGCTGCGCGCCATGCAGGGCGTTCACGGTCTCGTCGGCGACCACGGCCACCCGGGGCCTGGCCAGCAGCGGGCCGATGCGCGCTCCGGCCTCACCGATGACGCCGGCGCCGATGACCACCTCATAGGATTGTCCGGCCAGGGCGACGCGCGTGGTCCTGGTCATGGGCGGGTCATGGGCTGGCCACCATCCTCTGGTGCAGGGCGGTAATGATGGCGTCCACCGCCGTCTGGTGCGCCGTCTCGCCGGTCTCGACGATGACATGAGCCTCGCCATAGCGGTCGTAGCGGGTCAGGGCGTGGGCCCGCAGCACCTCCAGCGGGTCCTTACCGGTGAGCAGCGGGCGGGTGTCGCGGCGGGCCACGCGCCGGGCCAGGATCTCGACATCGGCCTTCAGCCACACCGAAATGGCTCGGGCGTTGATCAGGGCGCGGGTGTCGTCGTCGATGAACGCCCCGCCGCCGGTGGCCAGCACATGCGGCGCCTCGTCCAGCAGGCGGGCGATCACGCGCCGCTCGCCGTCGCGGAAGGCGGTCTCGCCAAAGGTTTGGAAGATGTCGGAAACCGAGCGGCCGGCGGCGGCCTCGATCTCGGCGTCGGCGTCGCGGAAGGGCATGCCCAGGGCCTGGGCCAGGCGCCGCCCGACCGTGGTCTTGCCCGCGCCCATCAGCCCAACCAGCGCAATGGTCTTCTCGTTCAGGCGGGCTTTGCGGGGCGCTTCCGGGGTCATCACCAGAGCAGGGCTTTACACGACGGGCGCTGTGGGCGCCATGTTCGGGCCATGATCGCGCGCAGGCGGCCGTGAGCGGGTGGACCGAGGCGTTCCTGGAAATGATGGCCGCCGAGCGCGGGGCCAGCGCCCATACGCTCGTCGCCTATGGCAAGGATATCGCCGACCTTTCCGGCTTCCTCGCCGGGCGAGACCTCAGCCTGGAAGCGGCTTCGCCAGAGGACATCGAGGCCTGGTTCGCCAGCCTTTCGGAGCGCGGCCTGGCCGGTTCCACCGCCGCCCGGCGCCGCGCCGCCGTGCGCCAGTTCTATCGCTTCGTCCTCGGCGAAGGCTGGCGGCCGGATGATCCCTCCCGCCGGGTGGCCGCGCCCAGGCTCGGCCGCCCCCTGCCCAAGGTCCTGTCGCGCGAAGAGATGGAGCGGCTGATCGCCGCGGCCGCCGCCGACGGCGCGCTCGCCGCCGCCGAACCACTTCCAGAATGGGGCGTTAGACGTGTCGAGGACCGTGTCCCAGCGCTTGTACCAGGTCAGCAGGTCGCCGTAGGCGG
>DASXMK010000323.1:0-1789 GCA_036495705.1 Caulobacteraceae bacterium
CGATCGACGAGATCGCCCAAGAACACAGCAGTTCTTCCATGGTTCGCCGCCACGTTGGCAGTACGCACTCCCCTCTTCACGGACCACACGACCTCGTAGTGCAAGGCGCCGAGCAGCTGCTCAAGCTCGAGCGCGCAACCATGCACGTCTCCAATGATGTCGAATGGGCCAGAATGAGTTCGGATATCAGCCCAGGAAGTGGCTCCCGAAAGAGGCGCCGGATTAGTAGGACCTTCCGACCTCACCTTTCGGCCCCTTCCTGCCTCAGGAACTGATGCACCAGGGCGATGGCCATGCTGCCCTCGCCGACCGCGGCCGCGACGCGTTTGACGGGGCTGAGGCGCACATCGCCGCAGGCGAAGATCCCCGGCACGCTGGTCTCCAGCAGATAGGGACTGCGCTCGTGGGTCCAGCGCCCGCTCCTCACCACCTCATCGCCGGTCAGGACGTAGCCGCGGCCGTCGCGGGCGATGTCCGCCGGCATCCAGCCGGTCTCAGCGTCGGCCCCGATGAAAATGAACAGGCCCACGCAGTCGCATCGCCGCGTCGAATTGGTGACTGAGTTGAAGATGTCGATCGCCGCCAGATGGGTTTCGCCATGGGCCGCCCTGACCTCGGCGTTCAGTTCGACGGTCACGTTCGAGCGGGCGCGAAGCTGCTCGGTGAGATAGTGCGACATGCCTTTTTCGAGGGTGTCGCCCCTGACCACCAGGTTCACGGTGCGGGCATGGCTGGCGAAATACAGGGCGGCCTGGCCAGCCGAATTGCCGGCGCCGACCAGGTGGATGTCGAGGCCCTGGGCGGCGGTGACTTCGCTGCGCGCCGCCCCATAATAGACGCCCTTGCCGATCAGCCGCTCGAAGCCCTGGCTTTCCAGCCGCCGCCAGGAAACGCCGGTGGCGAGCACGATGGTGCGGGCGCGCAGGACCTCGCCGCCGTCCAGGAAGATCTCCCGGGTTGTGGCGTCAATGCGCGCGGCCGAGCGGGTGACCAGGATCTCTGCCCCAAGCCGCCTGGCCTGCTGCAGGGCGCGGCTGGCCAGTTCGTCGCCTGACACGCCGCTGGGGAAGCCCAAGTAGTTCTCGATGCGCGACGAGGTTCCGGCCTGGCCGCCGGGCGCCTCCTGCTCGATGACCAGCGTGCACAGGCCTTCCGAGGCGCCATAGACGGCGGCGGCCAGGCCCGCCGGTCCGGCGCCGACGATCACCGTGTCGTATTCGATCCGGGAGGGCCGCGTCTGGAGACCGAGAGCTTCGGCGAGCTCGCGCGTCGTCGGCCGCACCAGCACCCGGCCGTCGGCCAGGCGGATGGCCGGGAATTCCGCCGCCGGCGGCTCGGGCCAGCATTCGGCGAGATCAGCGTCGCCCGGCGTCAGCCAGTCGAAGGTGATCTGGTTGAGGGCCAGGAACCGGCGCAGTTCGCCGCAAGCCGGGTCCCATTGCGGCCCGAGCAGGATCGCCTGGGCCTTGTGCGGCTCGGCGGCGATCGTCTGCAGACCGCCGAGGCGCTCGCGCGCCAGGGCCCCCAGTTTGCGGGACACCTCGTGCGAGACGGCGGCGGCTTCGTAATATTGGCGAAGTTCGACGCGCATGACCCGCGAGGCCCCCTCGGCCCGATAGGCGCCGGGAAACGGCGATCCCAGTGCGATCGGCACCTCGCCGAAAATCGCCCCCGGCGCGCGCCAGCCCAGATGCCGCTCGACCCCGTCGATGCGCTTTACGACTTCGATCCGGCCGGAGATGACCGCGAACAGGGCCGCGTCATCGCCTTCGTGAACCACGAACTCACC
>DASXMK010000324.1:0-5530 GCA_036495705.1 Caulobacteraceae bacterium
TCTGTCGCTGGACGAGCAACGCGCGCTTTACGACGGCCTGGGCGCCACTTTTCCGACCCCCGACGATGTCATCCTCGAACGCCTGGACGCGGCCGGAGTCCCGGCCGAATGGTGCGATCCGCCGGGCGCGGCCGAAGACCGGGCCATCCTCTACGTGCACGGCGGCGGCTATGTCATCGGCTCGATCGCCAGCCATCGGCATCTGGTGGCGGCGCTGGCCCGCGCCGCCGGCGCCCGCGCCCTCTCGCTCAACTATCGTCTGGCCCCGGAACATCCGTTTCCGGCCGCGGTGGAGGACGCCCTGGCCGGCTATCGCTTCCTGCTGGCCAGCGGCTTTGCCCCGGGCAAAATCGCCGTGGCCGGCGACAGCGCCGGCGGCGGCTTGACCGTGGCTACGCTGCTGGCCGCGCGCGAGGCCGGCCTGCCCCAGCCGGCCTGCGGCTTCTGCATCTCGCCGTGGGTCGACCTCGAGGGCCTGGGCGCGTCGATGACCTCCAAGGCCGGCGTCGATCCCATGGTCCAGAAACAGGGTCTCGGCGGCATGGCCGGGGCCTATCTCGCCGGCGCCTCGCCGCGGACTCCGCTGGCCGCGCCGCTGCACGCCGACCTCGCGGGCCTGGCGCCGCTGCTGATCCAGGTCGGCTCGGCCGAGACCCTGCTCGACGACGCCACGCGCCTCGCCGCCGTGGCGGCCGCCGCCGACGTCGATGTGCGCCTCGAATCCTGGCCGGGGATGATCCACGTGTGGCCCTTCTTCCACACCATGCTCAGCGAGGGCCGCGAGGCCATCGCCGTGGCCGGGGCCTATATCCGCGCCCGCATGGACCTGGCCCAGGACCTCAGCGCCGCCGCTTAGACTGACCCCCCGGGCTGTCGGTCGTGCCCCCCCACAGGCAGAGAACACTGGCGCTCTCCTCCCGCACAGGAGGAGGGGAACTGCGAAGCGGTGGAGGGGGTAGGAGGTGGCTTGTCGGACGGTGGCGCGCTCGGCTACTGGCGATGCTGGAAAACAGGGGCGACGATGATCCGAAGCGCGCTGTTATCCGTCCATCTTCTGTCGATCATCGCCTGGATCGGCGTCGGCTTTTTCGAACTTTACCTCGGCCGGCGTTTCCTTGCGTCGAGAGGCTCACCCATCGAGGCGCCACTGATCCGCATCGTCTATACCGCCGATCTGGTGGTGGCCGCAGCGACGGTCCTGGCCTTCGTGACCGGCATCGCGATGACGCTCTACGAGGGCCAGGGGTTCTTCAGTCTGCTGTGGCTCGGGACGAAACAGGCGATCATGATCATTGTCGTGATCGTGGTGATCGCCATTTCTCCGACGGCGATGAAGCTGAACGCGGCCGTCAGCGCTCTGCCAGCCGGGCCGGGGCCGGCGACGGACGAGATCCGCGGCTTTTATCGGCGGCTGGAGCCCTGGCATGGGCTCATGCGCGTTCTGGCCGTCTGCGCCGTGCTGCTAGCCGTCTGGCGTCCGCTCAGCCTTTAGCGTCCGGGGGCCGCGCCGTGCAACCACCCGGAGCTTTGCGATGACCATCAAGGCTCTGCGGGCAGGAGCCTAGGATCGGGATGTCAGATCGCATCCGCCGTCACCTCCTGGTCTTCGGAGGCCTCGCCCTTATCGCGGTCGCCGCCTGCGTCTACGCGGCCTTGCCGATCGCCTGGGAGCATCATGAGCACCACAAGGGCTTCGCCGGCCGGCCGATGGTGACGCGCACCAAGCAGGGCATTCCGGGCGATCCGATCAACTTTGGCCTGGTGGGCGCGCCGGCGGACGTCGCCTGCGTGTTCAGGGCCGCCGGTTGGCAGGCGGCCCATCCCGTGACCATGAGATCGAGCCTCGCTATCGTCGGCAGCGTGGCGCTGCGCCGACCCTATCCGGCCGCACCGGTCAGCCCCCTGTTTTACCAGGGGCGCAAGGAGGACATGGCCTTCGAGCGGGCCGAGGGCCGCAGCGCCGACCGCCGCCATCATGTGCGCCTGTGGCGTCTCGCCGGGGGCGCCGCCTCCAATGCGGCCAGGCCCCTGTGGCTCGGCTCCGACAGCTTTGACCGGGGCGTGGGCTTCTCGCACTACACCCTGCGCGTCACCCACCATATCGACCCCGATCTCGATGCCGAGCGCGACGCCCTGGCGGCGAGCCTGGCGGCCACCGGCCATGTCGCGGGCGACTTTCAGATCTCCGGCGTCGGCCCCACCGTGGCCGGCCGCAACGGCGGCGGCGATCCCTATTTCACTGACGGCGAGGTGGAAATCGAGCGCCTCGACGCCGGCTGCACCGCCTCCCCGGTGACGCCGACGCACGAAGACAGCCCCTGGCCGGTCCGCTTGCGCACGTTCATCTGGCGCCTCGCCCGCCCAATCAACCGCCTGCTCCAGGGCGATCCGGCGATCTGAAGCCAAGGCGCGGGACGTCCGGCTCTGGGCTTTCCCTGCCGCTGGAGTGGCCGCCATCTCCCACCGGCGCTGTCGTTCGTCCCCGTGTTCCAGCGCCCGCTCCCGTGATCGCTGGAACGCGGCATGGAGCCCTTTTGAACCTGAGCCGTTGTTTTGGACGGAAAGGGAGGAAGTGATGAACCTCAAGACCACCTTGCTGGCGGCCCTAGGCGCCCTCTTTATCGCCGCGCCGGCGGTGCAGGCTCAGCCTGACGATAGTAGCTCTAATCACCATCGTCATTATTACCGCCACGATCACAGGTGCGGGTTTTACCGTCGCGGCGAATACGGCGTGTTTGGCCACTACCGGAACCGCCTGACCTTCGGTTGCCGATAGCCGCTCACCCCGCGCCTCTGCGGACGCCGATCTAGCTGCCTGGCTTGGCCGGCCTAATGGGGTGGATTTGGACCCCTAGTCGATGACTCCCGCGAACACGCCAACAAGCAGACCTTTCCAAGGTCTCTCGAGGGCGAATTGCGGACATTGGCCACGGCCCTCAAGAAGCTGAGCCTGACCTTTCCCTTGCCCGCATCCGATTCAAGTCGCTAGGGTCCCCGGCGGCGGCCGAGGGCGGGGCCGCACCAGCATGTCCGAGGTCTTCATCTCCTACGCCAGGTCCACCGAGGACCAGGCGCGCCAGATCGGCGAAGCCCTGCGGGCTTTGGGCTATGGCGTGTGGCGTGACGACGAACTGCCCGCGCACCAGGACTATTCCAAGGTCATCGAGGAGCGTCTGCGGTCCGCCAAGGCCGTGGTCGTGGTCTGGTCGGCCGAAGCGGTGAAGTCGCAATGGGTGTGCGCCGAGGCCGACGTGGCGCGCGAGGCCGGGACGCTGGTGCAGCTGAACCTCGACGCTACCGTCCCGCCCCTGCCGTTCAACCGCATCCAGTGCGCCGACATGCGCGACTGGAACGGAGATCTCCACGCGCTAGGCTGGCGCAAAGTGGCGGCCAGCGTCGCCGACCTCGTCGGCGCCAATTTAGCCGACCCACCGGCCAGAGCCCCGACGCCGGCCCGCAACCTCTCCATCTGCGTCCTGCCCTTCGCCAACATGAGCGGGGACGCCGAGCAGGAGTATTTCAGCGACGGGATCAGCGAGGACATCATCACTGACCTTTCCAAGGTCTCGGCCCTGTCGGTGGTCTCCCGCAACACCGCCTTCACCTTCAAGGGAAAGAGCATCAAGGTGACTGACGTCGCCCGAGAGTTGAACGTCAGCCATGTCCTCGAGGGCAGCGTGCGCAAGGCGGGGAACCGGGTGAGGATCACCGCCCAGCTCATCAATGCGTCAGTCGACGATCATATCTGGGCGGAGCGCTATGACCGCGACCTGACCGACATCTTCGCCCTGCAGGACGAAATCAGCGAGGCCATCGTCGCGGCGTTGAGACTCAAGCTGCTCCCGGAAGATAAGAAAGCCATCGAGCGGCGCGGGACGGACAGCGCCGAAGCCTACGACCTCTATCTGATGGCGCGCCAGCACAGCCTCAGCAGCAGCGAAGGCGATCCACGGCGTAACGAAACCATTGTCCGGCTGTGCCGCAGGGCTGTGGAAATAGACCCGGATTACGCGCAGGCCTGGGCGCTGTTGGCGCTCGGCCAGACCCTGCACTTTTACTTTGCCGATAAGCAGGAAGGAGACGACGGACTGGCGGCCGTCGAGCGCGCCATGGCCCTGGATGCGAGCTTGGCCGAGCCGCATGCGGTCAAGGCGCGGCATCTAGCCAACCGGGGGGCTCACGACCAGGCTGCGGCCGAGATCGCGCTGGCCCTGCGCCTGGATCCCGAGTCGTTCGAGGTCAATTCCGCCGCCGCCTCTCTCAGTTTCCGCCAGCGCCGGCTGGACGAGACCATCCGCTATTTCGAAAAGGCCATGTCGCTGATGGAGGCGGACCTGGGCTCGCCGGGCATGCTCCTCAGTTGCTATACCGCACTGGGGGACGAGGCCAGTCTGCGGCGCACCGCCGAGATCGCGCTTGCTCGCTCCGAGAAAGCCCTGGCGCAGGAGCCGACCAACGGCAAGGCCATGGGCTTCGGCGTCAACGCCCTGGCCGCGCTCGGCGAAGGCGATCGGGCCCGCGAATGGATCGCCCGCGCCCTCCTGCTCGATCCGGACAACCGGTCAATGCGCTTCAACTTCGCCTGCGCGCTCAACGCCCGCCTGGGCGATGCCGAGGGAGCCCTCGGTCTTCTGGAGCCGATCTTCCCTCAAGCGTCCGCAGCCTTCCTCGCCCACATCAAGGCCGATACCGACATCGATTCACTGCGCGACGATCCACGCTTCGTGGCCATGCTGGACGCCGCGGAAATGCGGCTGGCGGCGGCGGGAGCGGCTGCGAAGGCGTAGCGACTTCCGAGGGTCCGCTAGGGTCGTCAGCGGTCGTTCGCCCCTGACCGAAAAACGGACATTTAGTCCATTCGCCCGTAAGCGGGCGTTTTGAACGTCCGAGAAGGGTGGTTTGGGACCTCGCGCTTTACCCCGCCCCGCGGCTGACATGCGCCAACAGCCGGGTGTTCATCGAACCGTCTCCTTCTCTTTGGGCGCCGATACGCGGCGCGTCCTGGTCTCGGCCTTGGGCTTGGGCAGGAGTCGGAAGCGCGTCTGGCACCACGCGAAATCGACGCCTACATCCAGAAGAGCATCGGAACGTCCGCATGGGCAGGCAAATTCCATGACCGCGACGACACGGTAGGTCTCGCCGGCTTGCAGGGGCACCGGCCTACCCGTGGCATGGTTCGGGGCGACATTGACACATAGAACCAGATCGCCAGGGCCGACAGCGTCGCTCATAGCCTCCATCCATTGCCCTGTGGGCAAGTTTAGACGCTGACCCGCAAGGGGCAAGGACCGGCGCACGGACATCGTGGTCAATGGCGGTTGGTTCTCCTCCGCGCCCACCTACAACTTCGCGTTAGCCCTCAGCTCATTTGCATGTCTGCTTTGGGTCGAAGCGGACACTCACAGCCACATCTCGTTGGAATGGTGAGCTCGTTCATTTGGCCGCCAAGGGAAGGTCGGAACTAAACGTGTCAAACAGGACTTTCCAGCCGCCGTTCGCCTTCCTCTTCCACACGGTCAGATACTTCCCG
>DASXMK010000325.1:0-3851 GCA_036495705.1 Caulobacteraceae bacterium
ATGCGCTTGGCGATGGCGATCTCGCCCTCGCGGGAGAGCAGCTCGACCGAGCCCATCTCGCGCAGGTACATGCGCACCGGATCATCAGTGCGGTCGAAGGCGCTCTGCTTGTCGGCGGTCTCGGCGACCGCCGTCTCCTCGCGGACCGCGACCTCGCCGCCCTCAGCCGGCTCTTCCTCGGCCTCGACCACGTTCACGCCCATCTCGGAGAGCATGGCCAGGGTGTCCTCGATGGCCTCGGAGGTGACCTCGTCGGACGGCAGGACCTTGTTGAGCTCGTCCATGGTGACGTAGCCGCGGGTCTTGGCTTGTTTGATGAACTTCTTGACCCCGGCGTCGGTGAGGTCGAGCAGCGGCCCGTCGGGCGCGGCCGGGACTTCGGGGGCCTCGACAGTAGTGGTGGTGGTCATTCGTCTCTCCGATATCGACGCGGGCGCCTCGCGCCGACTGAAAACCTCATCGCGGCCGGGCGAACCGGCCTTTCAATCCGACGAGTCGTCGTTCCAGATTGTTCCCGTCTTGACCGCACGCCTCAGCCGATCCCGCTCCGTCTTGAGCTCCCGGTGCGCCGCCCAATCATTGCCCGCCGCCAGGTCCTCCCGGGCGAGGGTCAACGCATTGTCCAGCGCAGCCAAGCGGCTCAGGGCCTCAAAGGCGCGCGACCACTGGGACCTGGCGGCGACGAGGTTGACATCCGATTTGATGAAGGGCGCGCCGGCTAGGCTGGCGGCCTGGTCGATGTCATTCAGAAGCGCGCTAAATCCGCAACTGGCCAGATGGCGTTGCAAGCCGTCTCTGTCAAGGCGCTCGGCGCTGAGCCGCAGGCGGATCATCTGGCTGGCCAGTTCGGCCAGACCGGGATCACCGAAGCCCTGGGCCTCGAACGCCTCGAGGTGGTCGTCGAGCACCGCCGGATCATGAACCGCCCAGCGGGCCAGGGCCGCGGCGGCAGGGTTAAGCGCCTTGGCCAGCCTCTTGGCGTCCGCCCGCGCCTCGGGCGTCGCCGGGGCGATGAACCGGTCGTCGCGCCGTCCCCCGCGCCAGGTCCGGGCCGCTGACGGCGCTCGCGGGGGATCGGCGAACAGCGCATCGTAGCGTTGGTTCAAAGCCCGCCGGTATTCCTCGGCCAGGTCATTGTCGGTGATCGCCCGGGCGGCTTCGCGCAGCCGACGCTTCAGGTCCGCGCGCCGTTCGGGCGTGTCGAGGGCCGTCGCATCGCGCTCGGCTCGGAACAGGGCTTCGACAAACGGCGTCGTCGCGGCCAACTGGCCGCGCAAGGCGGCCTCGCCCTGTTCGCGCAGGACATCGTCCGGGTCCTTGCCGCCGGCCACGGCGGCGAAGCGGAAGCTGCGCCCGGGTTTGAGCCTCGGCAAAGCCCGCTCGATGGCCCGCGCCGCTGCCCGCTGGCCGGCGGCGTCGCCGTCGAAACACAAGGTCGGCTCGGGATGGAGCCGCCACAAGGCCTCCATCTGGGCTTCGGTCAGGGATGTGCCCATGGCCGCCACCGCCGCCACGCCCGCCCGCTGGCAGGCGATGACATCCATATAGCCCTCGACCACCACCACGGCCCCATCCGCCGCGCCGGCGTGCAGCAGGCGCCGGGCCTCGGCGAGGCCATAGAGGGTGCGGCCCTTGTCAAACAACGGACTGTCCGGCCCGTTCAAGTATTTGGCCGGGACGTTAGGGTCCATGGCCCGGCCGCCGAACGAGACCACCCGCCCGCGGCCGTCGGCGATGGGAAAGATGATGCGATCGCGGAAACGGTCGAAGCTGGATCCGCCGTCCTCGGGACTGACCAGCAGGCCGGCCGCGGCCAAGTCCGGGGCCAGGGCCCCCTTGGCGATGAGATAGTCCTTCAGCGTGCTGCGGCCGGGAGGCGCGTAGCCGACGCGAAAGCGGCTCCAGTGGCTCTCGGGAAGGCCGCGGCTGGTTAGGTACTCCCGCGCGGCGCGGCCGGGCGGACGGCGCAGCTCGCCCTCGAACCAGGCCGCCGCCAATTCCAGCCACTGGGCAAGCCCCTGGCGGGCGCGGTCTTCGGCCTCGGCTCGCGGATCGGGGGCGGGCAAGGGCACCCCGGCCTCGGCGGCCAGGCGCTCGACAGCCTCGGTGAACGACAGCCGTTCGGTCTCCTGCAGGAAGGCGATCAGATCGCCGTGCTTGCCCGAGGAGAAGTCGTGGAAGAAGCCCTTGTCGTCATTGACGAAAAACGAAGGCGTGCGCTCCTTGGTGAACGGAGAGAGGCCGACGAACTCGCGGCCCTGGCGGCGCAGCTTGACCGACTTGCCGATGACGTCGGACAGCCGCAGGCGGCCTTTCACTTCATCCAGAAAGCGATCGTCGTAGCGCACGCTAGATGATTGCGCCTCGCCCGGCGCGAGTCGCAAGCGCGCAAAAGCCCTATGGCGCGGCGACGCATTCCGCGTGGGCCTTGGCGATCCGCTCGCTGGAGGCGGGATATCTCATCAGCATCGCTGGCGGCCGAATTGGCCGCGCCACCAGATCGCCGCCGCAGTTCGGGCAGACGCCGCCGAAACGCTGATCGGCGCAGCGGGTGCAAAAGGTGCATTCGAAGGTGCAGATGCGGGCCTCGCGGCTGGCGGGCGGCAGGTCGCGGTCGCAACATTCGCAGTTGGGGCGCAGCTGGAGCATGGCCGCACTTAAGCGTGCGGGGCCCTTCGGACAATCCGCATTGACGCCACCGAAGGGCCTCGCTACCCCGCGCCGGCCCGAGCCTTAAGGAATCGCCCTGACGTTCGACCTTCCCCCCGGTGTCACCGGCCTGCTTGTCCTGGCCGACGGGACCGTGCTGCCCGGCGCAGGGTGCGGCGCCGTGGGCGAGGCCCTGGGCGAGGTGTGCTTCAACACCGCCATGACCGGCTACCAGGAGATCCTGACCGATCCGTCGTACATGGACCAGATCGTGGTCTTCACCTTTCCCCATATCGGTAACGTGGGGACCAACGCCGAGGACCTGGAGCAGATCGCCGGAGGGGCGGAGACGGCCGCCCGCGGGGCGGTGTTCCGCGACGCGCCCACAGCGGCTGCCAACTGGCGGGCCCAGGGCGATCTCAACGCTTGGCTGGCGGCTCGTGGCGTGGTCGGCCTTTCGGGCGTCGACACCCGCGCGCTTACCCGTCGCATTCGCGAACAGGGCATGCCTTCGGGTGTCATCGCCCACGCGCCGGATGGGCGGTTCGATATCAACGCCCTGATCGCCCGCGCCCGGGCGTGGAGCGGGCTCATCGGCCTCGACTTGGCCAAGGACGCCTCCTGCGACGAAGCTTTCGACTGGCCGGAGGGGAGCTGGCGATGGCCGCACGGCCACGCCCAGCCGACGAACGCGCGTTTCCATGTGGTGGTCGTTGACTACGGGACCAAGCGCAACATCCTGCGCTCGCTCATTGCGATCGGGGCGCGCGTGACCGTGAGCCCGGCCAGCGCCAGCGGCGATGAGATCCTGGCCATGGCCCCGGACGGCGTTGTCCTTTCCAACGGTCCGGGCGATCCGGCCGCCACCGCGGAGCACGCCGCCCCGGTGATCCGCCGGCTGATCGACTCAGGGACTCCGGTGTTCGGCATCTGCCTTGGCCACCAGCTCCTGGCCCTGGCCATGGGCGGGGCGACGCGCAAGATGGATCAGGGCCACCATGGGGCCAACCACCCGGTGAAGGACCTGACCACCGGCAAGGTCGAGATCGTGTCGATGAACCACGGCTTCACGGTGGACCGGGACAGTCTGCCCGAGGCGGTGACCGAGACCCATGTGTCGCTGTTCGACGGCACCAACGCCGGCCTCGCCATGAAGGACCGGCCGGTGTTCTCGGTGCAGCACCACCCGGAAGCTTCGCCGG
>DASXMK010000326.1:0-3108 GCA_036495705.1 Caulobacteraceae bacterium
CATCCCCGGCTTCGCCGGTACTTCCCCCCGATGCGGGGGGAAGAGAGACCGCCGCTTCAGTGGGTGATGCGCGGGCGCAGCTGATAGTGCCCCGGGCGGAAGTTCTCGAAGATCAGCGAGGTGTGCGGGTGGCCCACCGGCTCGCCGCTTTCGTCGGGCAGCAGGTTCTGCTCCGAGACATAAGCCACATAGGTCGACTGATCGTTTTCGGCCAGCAGGTGGTAGTAGGGCTGGTCCTTCGAGGGGCGGACGTCGGGCGGAATTGACTGCCACCACTCCTCGGTATTGGCGAAGACCGGGTCGACGTCATAGATCACGCCGCGGAACGGGAACACCCGGTGTTTCACGACCTGACCGATGGCGAACTTGGCAATTCGCATGTTCATGCCCGCGAGAATGCCCCTGAATTCCTGAACACAGCCTGAATCTTTAGCGTCTGAGGCGCAAGGTGGCAAAAAGTCGCCGTCCGGGTCCGGAGCTTGAGGAAGGCGGATTCCCTGAGCAGGATGGTTCAGAGCCCGAATCAGATTCGCCGCTAAAGCCTTCAGGCTCCGGGACCTTTTCGCGGCGATCCGTCTTGCTCTAAGGTCCGTGGCGAAACAACGCGTCCGCCCGAGGGGGGCGCGGGACAAGTTTGGACACGACATGAACGAGCCGCCCGCTGCGTCGGCGCGGCCCGGGCGCTTCGGCGATGGCGAAGTGTTCGCGGCGCTGGACCTGGGCACCAACAACTGCCGTCTGCTGGTGGCGACGCCGTCCGGCGGCCGCGGCTTCCGCATTGTCGATTCCTATTCGCGCATCGTTCGTTTGGGCGAGGGGCTGTCGCAGAGCGGCCGCCTGGGCGCGGGGGCCATGGAGCGGGCCATCAGCGCGCTCAGCGTATGCGCCGATAAGATCCGGCGTCGCGGCGCCGTGCATGTGCGCGCGGTGGCGACGCAGGCCTGCCGCAGCGCCGCCAACGGTCCGCAGTTTCTGGCCGAGGTCGAGGCCCGAACAGGACTGCGCCTGGCGGTGATCAGTCCGCAGGAAGAGGCGCGGCTGTCGGTGACGGGCTGCCTCGACCTCATTGATGTCGCCGCCAAGGCGGTGCTGATCCTGGACGTCGGCGGCGGCTCGACCGAGCTATCCTGGCTCGACTTGCGCGCCAACGGCCTGGATCGTCGGCCGGGCCAGCGCGGCTTGCGGCGTCCGCCGATCGCCGCCTGGCTCAGCATGCCGGTGGGGGTGGTGTCGCTGACCGAGCGCTTCCCGCACGGCGAAGCCGGCGATGTGGCCGGCTTTCGCGCCATGGTCGAGGCGGTCAAGGCCGAGGTCGGTCGCTTCACCGGGGCCGAGGTTCTGCGCGACCTGTTCGGCGACGGCCATTGTCACCTCATCGGCACCTCCGGGGCGATCACCAGTCTCGCCGGCCTGCATCTGGGGCTGGCGCGCTACGACCGCAGCAAGGTCGATGGCCTGTGGATGACCCGTGAGGACTGTGAGGCCGTGGCCCGACGGCTGGCGGGCCTGACGGTCGCCGAACGCGGGGCCCAGCCCTGCATCGGCCCGGACCGGGCCGATCTGGTCCTGGCCGGCGCGGCTATCCTGCAGGCCGTCCAGGAGACCTGGCCGTGTCAGAGGGTGCGGGTCGCCGATCGGGGGCTGCGCGAGGGCCTGTTGCTGTCCCTGATGGCCCGGCGACGGCGCTACCGCCGCCGCCCCGCCGGCGTGCGCCCCGGAACGGCGTCGTGAGCGAGCCGCCCAAACGCCGCATGGTCCGCCCGCCCGGCGGCGGGGGTCCGGCGCGCCCGGCGCCCGAGCGGTTGAAATCGGCCAAGGCGCGCAGTCCGTCCTCCCGGGCCTGGCTGGAGCGCCAGATCGCCGATCCGTTCGCGGCCGAGGCCAGGGCGCAAGGCTATCGCTCGCGCGCGGCCTTAAAGCTCAGCGAGATCGACGATCGCTTCGGCCTGATCCGGCGCGGCGTGCGGGCCATCGACCTCGGCTGCGCGCCAGGTGGCTGGCTGCAGGTGGCTACGGCCCGCGGAGCCAGGGTGGTCGGGGTCGACCTGCTACCAACCGAGCCGGTGGCCGGGGCGATGATCCTGGAGGGCGATTTCACTGACGAGTCTTGCCCCGCCCGGCTGATCGCGGCGCTCGGCGGCCCGCCGGACCTCATCCTTTCGGACATGGCTCCGAACACCACCAGTCACCGCCAGACCGACCACCTGCGCATCGTCGGGCTCATCGAGGCGGGCGCCGCCTTCGCCCTCGAAGCCCTGCGCCCGGGCGGCGCTTTGCTGGTCAAGGCTTTTCAGGGCGGCGAAACCGCGGTCGTCGTGGCCAGCCTGAAGGCTGCGTTCGCCGACGTCCGGCACGTCAAGCCGAAGGCCAGCCGCGCCGAAAGCGCCGAGCTTTATCTCCTGGCCCGGGGATTCAGGGGTCGGGGTTGATTGCGGTGACTTCTCTTCCCCCCGCATCGGGGGGAAGTGTCCTGGAAGGACGAAGGGGGGACGGAAGCGCCAGCGCGGGAATTACGGTGACAGTGCACTTAACTCCCCTTATCTTGCAGTGAAGCTTGGGAGCGGCCGATGGCGCGTCTGGCGCGGGTGGTGATACCGGGACTGGCCCACCATGTCACTCAGCGCGGTAATCGGCGCGAGCGGGTGTTCTTCGGCGATGACGACTATCGCCTTTACCTCAGGCTGGTTTCGGCCGCGGCCAAGGCCAGCGGCACGGCGGTGTGGGCCTATTGCCTGATGCCCAACCACGTCCATTTCATCCTCGTCCCCGCGAACGAAGACGGCCTGCGCGCCACTTTCGCCCAGGCGCACAGGCGCTACACCGGCGCCGTCAACGCCCGTCAGCAGTGGACCGGCCACCTGTGGCAGGGCCGGTTCTCGTCCACGGCCATGGACGAGGCCCACCTTTACGCCGCCATCCGTTACGTCGACCTCAATCCGGTTCGGGCCGGCCTCGTGGACAGGGCCGCCGACTGGCCGTGGTCGAGCGCGCGTGCGCACCTGTCGGGCCGTGACGACGGGGTGGTGAGTGTTGCGCCGGCGCTGGAGCGCGTGGGCGATTTCGCCGCCTATCTCGACGAAGCCGAGGACGCCAGGTTGGTGGAGGCTC
>DASXMK010000327.1:0-1880 GCA_036495705.1 Caulobacteraceae bacterium
CCGATCCCGGACGAGAAATTCTTCGGCCACTACCGGTTCACCGCGCCCGATCCCGACGGCCACACGGTCACCTTCTTCACCAGCCACGCCAGCGACTTGCCGGTGTAAGGCCGGCGTGATCAGCCCTGGCGCCGATTGCTCCACACTACCTGGCCCACGCCCAACGCCGCCAGGATGACGCCGTAAACGATCCAGTGCGGGTCGCCGACCATGAAGCTTTTCTGGCCGCCGACCATCGGTCCGTTGAAGGCCAGATTCAGGCCCTGGAGGATCCAGATCCCGCCCATGGTGATCAACAGCAGGCCCAGCAGGGTGCTGAAGATCCGGAACACGACGTCAAAGCCCTTCCACATGACCTTTCCTCCTTAAGGCGTCCCCGCTTAGACTAACCCTCCAGGGAGGCGCCGTCATGCGAAGCTTCGCCGCAATCCAGGCGCGCGCCGCCGAGCGCAAGGGCGGAGAGGCCGCGCTCGAGGCCATGGTCGCCGAGCACCAGGCCAAGACCGCCGCCGAACTGGCCGCCATACCCGATGACCGCTGGCTGGCCCAGATGAGCAAATGCGTGTTCCAGGCGGGATTTTCCTGGAAGGTGATCGAGAACAAATGGCCGGGCTTCGAGACCGCTTTCCACGGCTTCGCCCCGGCGCTCAACGCCGCCATGGCCGACGAAGAATTCGACGCCCATCTCAAGGACAGCGGCATCGTGCGCAACGCCCGCAAGATTCTCTCGGTTCGCGACAACGCCGTTTTCCTCAAGGACCTGGCGGCCGAACACGGCAGCGCCGCGGCGTTTTTCGCCAACTGGCCGGACGCGGATTTCGTCGGCCTGCTGGAGGTGATGAAGAAACGCGCCGCCCGGCTCTCGGGCGAAACCGCGATGCGGTTTTTCCGCTTCATGGGCAAAGCCAGCTTCATCACCACCCGCGATGTCACCGCCGCCTTGATCGAGGCCGGGGTGATCGACAAACCTCCCACCGGGCGCAAGGACCTGCAGACGGTGCAGGACGCCTTCAATGCCTGGTCGCGGGAGACTGGGCGTGACCTGACGGCGCTGAGCCGCGTCCTCGCCCTCAGCACCGGGCCCGAGGGCTTGGGGCGCTAACTGGCCGCCGATTCTTCCGGCGTGGAATCGGCCTTGGCGAAGCGCTTTGCCGCCTCGGCCATGATCGCCTTGAACCTGGGTTCCTCGCGCAGCGGATCGAGGTCGTTGTCCACCCCAGCCCACGTGAAGTTCCCGCGTCCGCCCTTTCGCATCGCCTCCTCCAGGCGATCGAGCGCGTAGTCCGTCTCACCGGCCCTGACCATGGCGCAGGCCAGGTTGTAGCGCAGCATTGCGTCGTCCGGATCGAGCAGCAGGGCATGTGCGGCCCAGGCCTTGGCGCGGTCGATGTCGCCGACAACCACCAGCGCCCCGACGCCCAAGGCCAGCACGCTGCCGTTGTCGGGCTCGGCGACGACCGCCTTTTCCAGCCTGGCCACAGCCTCCTTGGCCGCCGCCAGCGCGCCCGGCCGATCCCCCAAAGCCTCGTAACATTGCATGGACATGAACGGGCTGGCGTAGTCGGCCTCGTCCGCGGCCATGGCGGCCTCCCAATAGCGGATCGCCTCGGCGTAGCGGCGGGTGGCAATCGCCCACAGCCCGGCGTTGCGGTTAACCTCGTTGGACCCAGGATCCAGGCGCAGCGAGATTTCGATCTCTTCCTGGGCGTCGTCGAATCGGCCCTGCCGGGTAAGCAGCACGCCCTTGGCCGCGTGGGCTTCGGCCAGTCCCGGATCGAGGGCCAGCGCGCGCTCGGCCGCCGCCAGCCCGGCGTCGCCAGCTTCATTGGAATTCGCCGCTCTCGCCGCCTGCACTATAGCCAGCAGGGCCCAGGCGCGGG
>DASXMK010000328.1:0-4610 GCA_036495705.1 Caulobacteraceae bacterium
GGAGTATTTCTACAACCGTTGCCTGCACGTGGACCCGAGATTCACCGGACCGCCCGGTTATCTGTCGGAAAACAGCATCCGGGCCAACCTCACCTCGCAGGTGGCCGTGGCGGCCAAGGCCTCGCAGGATCGCTACGCCGGTGTGTTGGCCACCGCTCAGCACACCATGGAGGGCTTTGTCGACAAGGGCTACATGGTGGTCGGCAGCCCCGACGAAGTGGCTGAGCAGCTGCGCGAGATGGCCACCAGCCTGAACGTGGGCAACCTGATGGTGCTGCTCCACTTCGGCAATATGAAACGCGACGTGGCGATGCATAACACCGAGCTCTTCGCCACCAAGGTCGCGCCGCAACTGCGCGGCATGTTCGAGGACAAGTGGGAGAACCACTGGTGGCCGAAAGCGCTCGGCGACGCCCAGCGGGTCCGCCCGCGCCTGGTCGGGGAGATGACGGCATGAGTGACCCTCGCGAACGTCGGATTCTGGTCAACGGTCATGCCTGCCGAGTGCTGGAAAAGGGCGCCGGGGAGAAAGTCGGCTATCTGGCCGGCCTGGTCGGGCTGCCAAGGTGGACACCATTCCTCGACGAACTGGCCAAGACCCGGCACGTGATCGTTCCCTCGCTGCCGGGCTTTCCGGGCGCCACCGGCCATGAAGACCTGGATCACCTGCTCGACTGGCTGGCCGCCAGCCTCGACCTCCTCGATGGCGCTGGGCTCACCGGCGAGGACCTTGTGGGGAGCTCGGTCGGCGCCATGCTGGCCGCGGAGATCGCCGCCCTCTCACCCGGATCGGTCAAGCGACTGGTGCTGATGGCGCCGCTGGGGCTGTACGACGAGGCCGCGCCGGTTCCGCACCTGTGGGCCAAGCGTTCGGGCGAGCTCAATGGCGAGCTGTGCCTCGACCAGCCAGCCCTTGAGGCCCTGCTGGCGGCCCCGGACGAAGCCGACCCGGTGGACTGGAACGTCCAGACCTCGCGAACGAGCGCGGCGGGGGCGCGCCTGCTGTGGCCGATGTGCGACCTGGGCCTGGCCAAACGGCTACACCGCATCCGCCAGTCAACCCTGATCCTGTGGGGCGAGAACGACGCCATCCTGTCGGCTCGTCCGTATGGAGAGCTGTTCGCCAAAGGTGTCGCCGGCCCAGCCCGGATCGAAACCATCGCCGCGGCCGGCCACCTGATCGATCTCGATCAACCGGTGGCCGCCGCCGCCGCGGTCGAGCGGTTCCTGCACGATCAGAGGGTGCTGCAGCCGGCGTGACCGCGCTAGAGCAAACCCCGTTCAGACGGAATCGGCTGAACGGGGGTAATTTGCTCTAGATTCAAAAGTGTCGAGCCTGATTCAACGCTTGCATCCGTTCCGTGCAAACGCATCAGGCTCTGGCGTCGACGACGGCTGATATTTCTCAGAGGCAGGAATAGAGGGCGCTGACCAGCCGGACCGTGCGCGGATCGCCGTGCAGGTTGGCGTCCATCTGGTTCATCGCGAAGGCGACGGCGAGGGTTCGCGGCGGGTCGAAGAAGGCGCAGGATCCGCCCCAGCCGGAATGACCCCAGGCGGTGTCGTCCGGACCGTACCAGCGCTGGGGATTGTTGCCGAAGAATCCCGCCCCCCAACGGACCGGGACGCCGAGGTTCATGTCGACCCCGTTGAACCGCTCCATCGTGGCGCGGGCGACCGCGCCGGGGGCGCAATATCGCCGCCCCTCGAAGACGCCATCATTGGCCAGGAGAGCGAACAGCCGGGCCAAGCCGAGGGCGTTTGCGCAACCGCCGGCGGCGGGGATCTCGGCGGCGCGCCACTCGCGCCGGTTCGGCACCTCGCCTTCGATGACCGGGTTGGTCAGGGTCAAGCGCAGGATGTCGGTCATCTCGGCCAGGGATTGGGTCTGCTCGCCCAGGGGCTTGGCGATTTCGGCGTAACGGCCATCCTGCGAGTCCGGCAGGCCGATGAAGACGTCGGCGCCGAGCGGCTCAGCCAGCTCTTCGCGCAGGAAACGTCCGATCGTGCGCCCATCGATCCGGCGGACCAGTTCACCCGCCAGAAAGCCCCAGGTGATGGCGTGATATCCGGCGACGGTTCCCGGCGTCCAAAGGGGTTCGGCGTGGGCCAGGCGCGTGGTCATCAACTCCCAGTCGAAGAGGTCGTCGACCGTCGTCGGTTCGCGCAGGCCCGAGAGGCCGGCGCGGTGGGAAAGCAGCATGCCGACGGTGATCTCGCCTTTCCCGCCTTGGGCGAACTCCGGCCAGTAGCGGGCGACCTTGGCCTCGTAGTCGAGCTCGCCGCGCGATTCGAGCAGCATCGTGCAGGCGGACGCGACACCCTTGGTCGTCGAATAGACGTTCGCCAAGGTGTCGGGGGCCCAAGGCTTTGATTTGGCCTTGTCGGCGTGGCCGCCCCACAGGTCTACGATCACCTCGTCGCCACGGATGACGGCGAAACTGGCGCCGATGTCGGGGACGGCCTCGGCAGACGAAAAGTTGGCTTCGAAAGCCCGGGCCACCGCCTCAAAGCCGGGTTTTACAGCGCCGTTAGTGACGGTCATCGGATCTCTCTTGGATATTGGACCCCGCGACGCGGGCGGTTGTCAGAAGGTCTTCTTGACTTCAATCCCATAGGTCCTGGGCGGGCCATACAGAACCAAGGTTCCGGCGTTGATCCCGGAGACCGTCTCGGCCTCGATGGTCACTTCGTTAGTAATGTTCTTGGCGAAGGCCGCCACCTCCCATCCGCCACGCCGGGTCAGGAAGGAGATCCGGGCATTGAAGAGATCGGTGGCTGGGGCGTGCGCATAGCTCTCGTTGAACGGGGTGAAGAACACATCGCCTTTGTGCTCATAGTCGCCTCTGATGGTGAGCACGCCGGCGCCGAGGTCGAAATCGTATTGCGCGCCCAGGCTCGCCGTCACTTTCGGCGACAGGGGCAGCCGGTTGCCTTTCAGGTTCAGCACGCCGAGTTGCGGCCGAAACGAATCTTCGCTCATGAAGTTGGAGAAGGTCGCGTCGAGCAGGCTCAGAGAGCCGTCAAGGGTCAGGCCGCCAAAGGGCTTGGCGATGAAATCCCCTTCGATGCCTTTGCCGTCCGCCGAGGCGGCGTTGGTGATGAAGGTCTGGCCGATGGCGAACTGGTTCACCTGGAGATCTGTGTACTGATAAATGAACGCGTCGACGTTGAGCTGCAGCCGCCCGTCGGCGAACCTATTCTTGGAGCCCACCTCCTCGCTCCAGACGTATTCGGGGTTGTAGGGTGCGGTTTGCAGGCTGCCGGTGTTGATGCCGCCGCCCTTGAACCCGCGGGCCACCGAGACATAGAGCATGTTGTCGTCGGTAGCCTGATATTGCAGGCCGAATTTCGGCGTCAACGCCGACCAGTGGCCCTTGATGGCCACACCACCGGGTACGAACACCACCTCTTGCGTGGAGCCCGACTTGTCTTCGTAGCTGTAGCGCAGTCCGACCGTGGCGCTGAGTTTCGAGGTCAGGGCGTAGGTGGCCTGACCGTAGGTAGCCAGGGCGTTGGTGCGTTGATGGGCTTTGAAACTGATGGTGGTGGCCAGCAGCGGGATCGGAAAGACATAGTTCAGCGTCCCGTCCTCATGGAACGCATAGGCGCCGAGGATCCAGGTGAGCGGGCCGGCGCCCCGGGACGCGAGCTGAAGTTCTTCGCTCCACTGTTGCGCCGATTCCTGCAGATCCTCGTTGACGAGGTCGAAGTCGGTTCCGTCGAGGTCGCTCTGCAGGCGAAAGCGGGAGTCGCGATAGGCGCTGATGGAGGTGAACACCATGCCAGGCAAATCCCAGGTCAGCTTGCCGGTCACCCCCCATTGGGTCGTCTGGTCGTTGGCCGGGCCGTCGATGTAGATCGTACGCGGATCGTCGGTCGTGCGGCCGCCAAGCGCCGGCGCGGTCCCCGGGATGTCGCCAACGTGGAATACCGGTCCGGTGTCATGCTCGTGGGCATAGTCGGCGGTTAGCACGAAGCGGATGTCGTCGGTGGGGTGATAGGCGATGGCCACCCGCCCCGAGCCCGTGCGCCCGTTGTCCACCCGGCCGCCGTTGACGAGGTTCACGGTGTAGCCGTCGTGCTGGTCAGCGACGAAGCTCACGCGCGCGTCCAACTGGTCGGACAGGGGGACGTCGAGCAGACCCTCGGTCCGTACACGGTTATAGTTTCCGTACGTCACGCCCAGGCGCGCGGCGAACTGCGGGGTTGGCTCGTTAGCGATCAGGTTCACTGAGCCACCGGTGGCGTTTCTTCCGTACAGCGTGCCCTGAGGGCCCCTGAGCACTTCGACGCGGGCCAGGTCGGAGAAGGTTGCGTCGCCCACATACGGCCGCGCCAGATAGACCCCGTCCTGATAGAGCGCGACGCCCGGCTCGCCGCCAAGGTTGATCTGTTCGAGGCTGATGCCGCGGATCGAGAGCTGAACGAAATTGGAGTTCTTGTTGTAGGACAGCCCGGGCGTGGCCAGCGCCAGATCCTGGACATCCTGGATCTTGCGGACCTCCATCGCCTTGGTGGTGAAAGCCGAAATGGCCACCGGCGTCTTTTCAAGCGTCGATTCGCGCTTCTCGGCCGTGACCACGATTTCCTGAACCTTCGCGACAGGC
>DASXMK010000329.1:0-5128 GCA_036495705.1 Caulobacteraceae bacterium
GAATCCCGCCGGGCGCGAGGTGGCCGCGATCGGCGGCGCCCCGCGATTGACGCTGGCCCGAAGCTGGGGTTCGGCCCTGGCGGCCTGCACGGCTTCGATCTGGCTGCGGGTTGGCCGCGCGTGGGGCGCTTGCGAGGCCTGGATTTCGCCCCGGCCGGGATTGGTCCTCAGGCCGCCGGGCCCCCCGTTGTAGCTCGCCCGATTGCCGCCGCGGTGCACGCTCTGGCTGTAGACCCGGTCGAACTGCCGGCCGCCCAGGTTATTGGCCTGATCGTTGTAGTAGAACTGGCTCCCCTGCCAGCGGCCGCCGTCATAGCCCTGGCCGTCGTAGCCATAGCCATAGTCGACGCCGCCGTAGAAACCGACCTGTGGCCCCCAGTAGCCCTCGCTGAAGAGATACCGGCCGTCGTAATAGCGCCAGTAGCCCGGGGTCCAGTAAAGGCCGGGACCTGGCGGCTCGATCCACACGCCGGGCACCCAATAATAGTCGTCGTCGCTGTCGCTCCAGTCCCAATAGCCGGGCGTCCACACGTAACCGGGCTCGGGCATCGGCGGCTGGTCGTAATCCGGCAACGGCGGCGGCGGCGTGTCGGCGACCGCCTGGTACTCGTTGCTGGGAGGTAGAGGCTGGCTGCCCACCGCAAGAGCGGTGTTGGTCGAGCCGTTGACATAGGCTCCGTTAGGGGCCTCGCCGTTCCGGTTGCAGGCGGCAAGCGCGAGGGCGGCGACGGCCGCGACCTGGAGTACGCGATAGGGTTGCATAGTGGATGAAAGCCCTAGCAAGCCTGACCGTTCCGGAAGGCGCGGCGCGATCGGCAATTCCCCGCCGCTTTACGAAACGAACCGGGAACATGATAGTGCCGGGCGATGGACGCCCGCGCGCCTGCAACTCTGCCACCGAGATTTGCCGACTGGTTCGCCGGCCGTGGTTGGACACCCCGCGCACACCAGCTGGCGATGGTCGAAAAGGCCGCCGCCGGGCGCCACGCCCTGCTCATCGCCCCCACCGGCGGGGGCAAGACCCTGGCCGGGTTTCTGCCCAGCCTGATAGAAGTGGCCGGGCGACCGCCGGCCAATACGCCGGCCGGGGTGCACACTCTCTACATCTCGCCGCTCAAGGCCCTGGCCGTGGACATCGAGCGCAACCTGGCGGCGCCGATCGCCGAGATGGGACTGAAGATCAAGGCCGAGTCGCGCACCGGCGATACCGGCGTCGCCCGCCGCCAGCGCCAGAGGGTCAAGCCGCCCGACATCCTGCTCACCACCCCTGAACAACTGGCCCTGTTTTGCGCCTGGGAAGGGGCGCGGCGCTATTTCGAGGACCTGCGCTGCGTGATCCTGGACGAAGTCCACGCCATCTGGCCGTCCAAGCGCGGCGACCTCCTGGCCCTCGATCTCGCCCGCTTGGCCAGGTTCGCCCCCGGTCATCGCCGGGTGGGCCTCTCGGCCACCGTCGACGATCCGGACCTCATCCGCGCGTGGATGGCGCCGGGCGCTGCGGCCGCGATCGATGTGGTCACCGGCTCGGGCGGCGCCCCGCCGGTGGTCGATGTGCTGCTCTCGCAAGGCCAGGTGCCCTGGGTTGGCCACACCGCCCGCCACGCCATGCCCGAGGTCTATGACGCCATCCGCCGGGCGAAGACGGCCCTCATCTTCGTCAACACCCGCTTCCAGGCCGAGTTCGCGTTTCAGGAGCTGTGGCGGCTCAACGACGACAACCTGGCCATCGCCCTGCACCACGGCTCGCTGGCGGCCGAGCAGCGCCGTCGGGTGGAGGCCGCCATGGCCCGCGGCGAGCTGCGCGCCGTGGTCTGCACCTCGACCCTGGATCTGGGCGTCGACTGGGGCGATGTCGACCTCGTCATCCAGTTGGCCTCGCCCAAGGGGGCGGCGCGCATGGTCCAGCGCATCGGCCGCGCCAACCATCGCCTGGACGAGGCCAGCCGCGCGCTTTTCGTGCCCGCCAACCGCTTCGAGATGCTGGAGTGCCAGGCGGCCCGCGAGGCCATCGCCGAGAATGCCCTCGACGCCGAACGCCCGCGCGCCGGAGCGCTCGATGTCCTGGCCCAGCACGTCATGGGCTGCGCCTGTTCCGAACCGTTCGATCTCATTGAGCTTTATGACGAGGTGACCTCGGCCGGGCCCTATCGCCAGCTTCCCTGGGAAGACTTCGAGGCGGTGGTCGATTTCGTCGCCACCGGCGGCTACGCCTTGCGCGTCTACGACCGCTTCGCCCGCATCGTGAAGGGCGGGGACGGCCGCTGGCGGGCGCGCAACGCCGAGACCGTGCTGCGCCATCGACTCAACGTCGGGGCCATCGTCGCTCCGGCCATGCTGGCCGTGCGCGTGGTCTCCGGCCGCCGGGCCGCGCCCGGGCGCAAGATCGGCGAGGTCGAGGAGGGCTATCTCGAGCTGCTCGAGCCGGGCGACACTTTCATCTTCGCCGGCCGCACCTGGCGGCTGGTGGGCGTCACCGGGATCGACGTCCTGGTCACCCCGGCTCCAGGGGAGGAGGCCAAGATGCCGTCGTGGGGCGGCTCGAAGTTCGCCCTCTCCACCTTCCTCGCCCGCCGGGTGCGCGAGATGATGAGCCAGGAGGATCACTGGCGGGTGCTGCCGCCCGACGTGCGCGAGTGGCTGGAGCTGCAGCGCGACCACTCGGCCATTCCGTCTACGGATGAAATGCTGCTGGAGACATTTCCCCACGGAACGCGCCACTTCCTGATCGTCTATCCGTTCGAGGGCCGCCTCGCCCACACCACCCTGTGCATGCTGCTGACGCGGCGTCTGGCGCGCCTGGAGGTCGGGCCGCTCGGTTTCGTCGCCAACGACTACGCCTTGGCGGTGTGGTCCCGGCGGCCGATGGACGGGCTCGACATGGCCGACCTGTTTGCCCAGGACATGCTGGGCGATGACCTGGAGGCGTGGCTGGCGGAAAGCGCGATGATGAAGGGCGCGTTCAAGAACTGCGCCTTGGTCTCGGGCCTGATCGAGCGCCGCTTTCCCGGTGACCGCAAGAGCGCCCGCCAGGTGACCTTCTCCACCGACCTGGTCTACGACGTCTTGCGCCGCCACCAACCCGACCACCTGCTGCTGCGCTGCGCCCGCGCCGACGCCGCGACCGGCCTCATCGACGTCGCCCGACTGGGCGAGATGCTGGCCCGGATCAAAGGCCGCATCCGCCATGTCGTCCTGCCGCACCTTTCGCCGTTCTCGGTTTCGGTGATGATGGACATCGGCCGCCAGCCCTCGCCGGGCGACGCCCGCGAGATGATCCTCGCCGACGCCGAGGCGTTGATCGCCGAGGCCCTGTCGTGACCGCCTGGCGCCAGGGGCCTGGGGGCCTCACCCTGGCGGTGGCCGGGGCCGAAGTCGTCTGCCGGCCGGCCGGGGCCTTGTGGCTGGAGGCTGAAGCGGCCCTGGTGGTCGCCGACCTGCATCTGGAGAAAGGTTCGGCCTTCGCCACCCGCGGCCAGCTCCTGCCGCCGTATGACACCGGCGATACCCTGGGTCGCCTGGAGGCCGAGGTGGCGGCCCTGGACCCGCGGCTCATCGTGCTGCTGGGCGACAGCTTCCACGACGGCGGTGGAGAAGGCCGGCTCGGCCCCCGCGACGCGACGCGCCTCACCGTTCTCGCTCGGGGTCGCAGCCTGGTGTGGATCCTCGGCAACCACGACCGTGTCGGGCCGCACGCCCTGCCCGGCGAGACCCTGGCTACCCTGTACCTGGCCGGACTGTTGCTGACCCACGAGCCGGCCCTCGGCCCCGCCCGCGGCGAGGTCGCCGGCCATCTGCACCCGTGCGCCAGGGTGGCCGGGGTCGGCGGCAGCGTGCGCCGCCGCTGTTTCGTCACCGATGGCGAACGGCTGATTCTGCCGGCCTTCGGGGCCTACGCCGGCGGCCTCAATGTGCGCGATGGGGCCATTTGCGGCTTGTTGGGCCGGGCCCGCCTGGCCGTGGTCCTGGGCCGCAGCCGCGTCCACGCCGTGCCGTGGAAGGCGCTGCGCGGAGACTAGGCCGGTTGGGCTTGATCGGACGGGAGCAACAAACTAAGTTCAATGGACTAAGTTTGGTGAATACATGCGCACGGTCAACATCCACGAAGCCAAGACCCAGCTTTCCCGGCTCGTCGATCGGGCGGCCAAGGGCGAGTCGTTCGTAATCGCCAAGGCCGGGAAGCCCCTGGTAAAGGTCGTGGCGCTGTCGGCGCCCGAGCCGGCGAACATGCGGCGCTTCGGCTTCCTGGCCGGCCGGATCGCCTTCCCTGACGATTTCGATCAGATGGGCGCGGCTGAGATTGCGGAAATGTTCGGCCTCGATCCTTGAATCTGCTACTCGACACGCACCTGCTGCTGCAGGCGGCCGTCTCGCCGGCCGGGCCGGTCTCCCGGGTCGCGGCCGAGCTCATCGGCGATCCATCAAACCAACTGGTGTTCAGCGCCGCCAGCATCTGGGAAGTGGCGATCAAGCACGGCCTTGGGCGAAGGGACTTCGATGTGGAGCCGCATGGCCTGCGGCGAGCGCTTCTGGAAAACGGCTATGAGGAACTGCCTGTGACCGGGGAGCATGCGGCTTTCGTCACCAGCTTGCCGCCCATTCACAAGGACCCGTTCGACCGTCTCCTGGTGGCGCAGGCCGCCTTGGCCGGCTTGATCCTTCTCACCGCCGACGCTGTGGTGGCCAGATACCCCGGTCCGATCCGCGCGGTGTGACTGGCAACGACGCGCACCCTCCCCACGCCTTGTCTTGACCCCGGGTTTGGCTCAAGAGGCGCCCGATGGATCCCGCCCAGGCCGTTCACGAGCGCTTCCTCGCCTGCGCGGGCGCCGGGGCCTTTCCGGTCCCGGCTTTCGGTCTCGCCCCGGATGCGGTCGGGCTCAGCCCGCAAAAGCTCGTCGAGCTTTTTCAGTCGCAGGTGCTGAGCCGCCAACTCGACCGCGCCTCGCGCGCCCTGCAGGCCCGCGGCGAGAGCTTCTACACCATCGGCAGTTCCGGCCATGAGGGCGTGGCCGCCATCGCCGAGGCCTTCCGCGTCGACGACATGGCTTTCCTGCACTACCGCGACGCCGCCTTCCAGATTCAGCGCTCCAAGAAGCTCGCCGGCCAGACCCGGACCTGGGACATGCTG
>DASXMK010000330.1:0-2148 GCA_036495705.1 Caulobacteraceae bacterium
GGCCCCCGCCCCGGTGAAACCACCGACGCCGGTCAGAGCCGACGTCGGGATCCCGCCCCCGCCGTAGGCGCCGGACATGCCGGCTGAACCAAACGCCGGCTCCTGGGGGCTGAAGCTGTCATTGGGCTTGACGCCCGGCCCGGTGGTCAGCAAGCCGACGATCTCGCTGACGTCGGCATAGATCAGCGGCACGACCTCGAACACGGAACCCGGTTGCAGGTCGACATGCGGCGCGGCCGGCAGCGGGGCTTCTGGCGGCCGAATCTCAGCCGCGCCGACAACAGAAACGGCGACGACGCTCCCCGACAGGGGCATGGTGGTCACGCGCAAAGGTCCGGCGCCGCGCAGTGTGAGGGTCAGGATGCTGTCGCTCTGGGCGAAAGCCATGGCCAGCAAAGCCCCATGCCGGCCGGCCGGCGCGACGACGGTGGGGGCCAGGGCCGAACCGGTGAAGGCCACGATCGCCGTCTCGCCGTTGTTGGCGATGATCGAGATCGGCGGGGCGGGCTGATTGAAGATCACGAGGAGCCGCGTCTCGGTCGGCGAAACATCGGAGACGGTTACCGCGGTGACCAGCGCCTTGGCCGCCGATGGCGAGGTCTGGGCAATCGGCTGAGCCATGGCCGCGCCGGCCGCGAGCCAGATCGCGACTGTGATAGCCTTTAGGAACGAAGGCGCGGGCCAAGACCGGTGAGACACGGACCATAATGCCTCCACCGTCACGCCGAGTGTCCGACTTGCGACGAACGCCGGCTTCCGCGCGATGAATTGGTGTCAGGCCCGCTGAGCGCTGAATCATGAGCGGCGAGCCACGACTTGCGGTGAGGCGCGAAGGATAGCAAGGAGTCAATCTGACGAGACGGGTGGGCGTAGTTGACCGCCGAGAAGCACAGGCTCCAGTTAATGGGGGCGTTCGCGGCCGCCGCGCCGCTGAGCCGCAAGGCGCGCGCTCTGCTCGCCTATCTGGCCTTGAACGCCGACACGCCGGTCTCGCGCGAGCGCCTGTGCGGCCTCTTATGGAGCGAGCGGGGCGAGGAGCAGGCCCGCGGCTCGCTGCGCCAATGCCTGCAGGAGCTGCGGCCGTTCGCCTCCGGCCCGTCGCCGCTGATCAGCGTCAATCGCCTCGAAGTGATCCTGTGGGGCGATCGGGCGGTCACCGATCTCGATGAGATCCGGGCCATGGCCATCGCCGGCGATGCGGTCGGTCTGGCCAACCGCCTGAGCGGGGTCACCAACCGCCTACTGGCCAATCTCGACGGCCTCGATCCGGCTTTCGACGACTGGCTGGGCCCCCAGCGCGCCGCCATCGACAATCAGATCATGGCCGAGGCGGTAGCCTGCTCCACGGCGGCGCTGGCGACGGCGCCCAAGGACAGCCTGCGTCTGGCCCAGGCGATGTGCGCCCGCGAACCCCTGGACGAGGCGGCGGCGCGCCTGGCCATGACCGCGGCCCACGCGGCCGGCGAGCAGGGCGAAATGCGGCGCATCTGGCGCCGACTGGAGGAGGATCTGAAGCGCGAGCTGGACGCCCCGCCGTCGGCCGAGACCGCGGCCTGTTTCGCCGCGCTTCAAGCGGCGCCCGCCGCCGCCGGCTCAAGACAGGCGGCGCCAGGCCCAAACACGCCCACATCCTTGCCTCCGCCGCCGCGCCGGCCGTGGGTCCTGGCCGGCGCCGGCCTGACCGTTGCGCTCGCCGCCCTGCTGGCTTGGCTCTGGACCGGCCATCAGCCTCCTGAACCCGGCTCGGTACGGGTCGAGCGCCTTCAATCCCCGGCTGGCGACGCCCAGGCCGCCTTGTTTGCCGACGAGTTGGCCGGCGACGTGGCGAAGACGGCGCAGGCCCGGCGGTCCACCCTGCGCATATCAGGCCCAGGCGCCGGAACCTCGTCCAGATTTGTCGTCGATGGACACGTTCGCTCCGTCGCCGGACGGCTGAACGCCACCCTCGAGCTACACCTGGCCGGCGACGGCCCGATCATCTGGTCGACGAGCTCCGAAGAGCCACTGGCGGCGGCGTCGAACATGCGCCGTGAGGCCGCCCTGAAGCTCGTCAACGTGCTCACCTGCACTGTCGGAGACGGCGATCAGGAATTGAAGGACATCGAAGTCCTGAAGCTGTTCCTGGCCGCCTGCGAAGGCATGCACTAT
>DASXMK010000331.1:0-4239 GCA_036495705.1 Caulobacteraceae bacterium
CGGTTTCGACCTGGCTTTGAGGCGGGCCGGTGGCGAGCGCAGTCGCTGCGTCTATGTCGGCGACAGCGACATCGACCATAAAGTCGCCACAGTCGCAGGCGTTGCAATGGTCATGATGACCCACGGTTATGGCAATTTCCACCCGCCGGGCGCGGCGATCGCCCACGCGTTCGCGGATCTGCCGGCGATCGTGGAAGCCCTGATTCCGGAGCGGACAGCGTGAGCAAGACCGAGCCGTGGCCGACCCTGTCGGGCGCCGGGGCCCTGCGCCTGGGCATGGGTCGCGAGCGGGTCATCGTCACCGGCGCGGGCGGCTGGCTGGGCCTAGCCACCCTGGAGATGCTGCACGCCCTGCTCGGCGAGGCGATCCATGACCGGGTGGTGTGTTTCGGATCGCATGAACGCACCCTGCGCCTGAGAGGCGGCCTGGAGTTGACCCAGCGCCCGCTCGCGGCCATGGCCGAGTTGCCGGCCAAGCCCAGCCTGCTCTTGCACCTGGCGTTCCTGACCCAGGAAAAGGCCAGAACCCTCTCGCCCGAGGCCTACGCCGCCGCCAACTGGACGATCTCGCTGCAGGTGATGACCGCCCTGGACCGGGTCGGCGTGCAGAAGGTGTTCCTGGCCTCGTCCGGCGCGGCCTATGTCGCTGACGACCCCAAGGCGGCGCGAACCAAGCGGCTATATGGGGCGCTGAAAAAGGAGGACGAGGACCGCTTCATCGGCTGGGCCGAGGACGGCGGCGGGCGCCTGGTGATCGCCCGCATCTTCAATCTCGCCGGACCCTATATCAACAAGCGCGCCAGCTACGCCCTGGCCTGTTTCATCGCCGACGTCCTGGCCGACCGGGCGATCGAGATCTCCGCCTCGCACCGGGTGTACCGCTCGTACGTGGCGGTGGAGGAACTGATGAGCGTTTCCCTGGGGGCGCTGACCGCCGAGCCCTCGGGCATCGTGCGCTTCGACACCGCCGGGGCGGCGGTGCTGGAAATCGATGGCGTCGCCCACGCCGTGGCTGACACCCTGGCCCCGCGCCTGGCCGTGCGCCGTGTGGCCATGACCCGCGACCTGCCCGACCGCTACGTCGGCGACGCCGCCGCTTACAACGCCCTGCGCGATGCTCTGGGCGTGCGGCCGGTGGACCTGCCCGAACAGATCCGCCAGACCGCGGCGTTCATGGCCGAGTGGCCGGAGGAAGAGGCGCTGGCTTGAACGCCCACCGCATCGCCGTCATTGGCCTCGGCCAGCGCATCGCCCACGTGCTGGGGGCGATGGTCGAGGTCGGATGGATGCTGGAGGTGGCCGGCTATGCCGATCCGGCTCCGGTGGGGCTGCCGATCCTTGCCGATTTCGGGATCGAGCCTGGCCGGGCTTTCGCCGACGAAGCCGAGTTGCTGGCTGCCGGGCCGTTCGACCTGGTCATGATCGGCTCGCCCAACCACCTGCACCGGGCCCACCTTGAGGCGGCCATGGCCGCCGGCTTCCCGATCTTCTGCGAGAAGCCGATCGTGCGTACGCCGGCGGAGACCCTCAGCCTGGCCGCGCGCCTGGCCGGACGTCCGGCCCCGCCGCTCTACGTCGGCCTGGTGATGCGCTCCATGCCGATCGTGCGCGAAGTCATCGCCCGGACCGACGGCGGCGAACTGGGCGAGCTTGTCTCCATGGACGCCACCGAGCACCTGCACCCCGAGCACGGGGCGTATCTGGCCCGCAACTGGCGCCGGCGCGAGGCCTATGGCGGCTCGTTCATGCTCGACAAGGTGTGCCACGACTTCGATATCTTCAGCCGCATCGCCGGCGGCCGGGCGGCCAAGGTGGCGAGCTTCGGCGGCCGCCGGCTGTTCCATTCCGGCCGCGGCCAGGCGCGGCGAACCTACGAGGACGGCTCACCCGCCTACGCCCTGCGCGACGCCGGCTGGGCCGGGGCCAACGACGCCTTTCACTCCGATATGGACCTCAACGATCACCAGGTGGCGATCGTGCATTACGACACCGGTCTGGCGCTCTCCTTCCACTCCAACAGCCACGTGTCTCTGCAGGAGCGGCGCTGGTACGTGAGCGGGACCGACGGCGCCCTGATCGCCGATCTGGTGCGCAACAAGCTGATGATCCGGCCGGCGCTGGACCGCCGCAAGCCCGAGCGCATCGACTTCGCCACCCGCACCGCCGATCTGCACAACGGCGCCGACCAGGCCATGGCGCTGGACCTCAAGGCCACCGTCGAAGACGGGGCCGCGTTCCCAGTGAGCCCGCGCGAGAGCATGGAGGCCGGGCTCACGGTCATGGCCATCGACCAGGCCGCGGCTCTGGGCGAAGTGGTCGACTGCGCGCCGATGTGGGCCGGGTTCGACGCCGCCTGGACCGCGCCGGCCGCCGCTTAGGGGCCTGCGCGCACCCCGTGGGCCTCGATCTGCCGCCACAGCAGGTGCGCCATCGGCAGGGCCGCGGTCAGCGCCCGGCTGCGCCGCTTCCAGCCCCACGGGCGCACGCACACGTCCGCCAGGCCGGCCTGTTCGAAGGCGCGCTTCAGCGAGCGCGGCGTGAACCATTTGAGGTGGGTGCGGTCCATCACCCCCTCGGCCTGATAGTCGAAGCGGCCGGCGATGAGGCCGGCGACGATCCGCCAGTGGCTGATGTTGGGGGTGCTGGCCAGCACCTCGCCGCCCGGTTTCACCAGCCGCGCCAGGCGCCGCAGGGTGGCTTCGGGGTCGGGCAGATGCTCGAGCACCTCGCCCAGGATCAGGAGATCGAAACTGGCTTCGGCGTAGGGGATATCCAGGGCATCGACATCGCCGACCAAAACATCGCTGAGCACCCGCGCGGCCTGCGCCGCCGCCGCGCCGTGGCGCTCGATGCCGACCCAGGCGCCGCACTTTCCTTCCCGCAAGGCCAGAGCCCCAGTGGCCCCGCTTCCGCAGCCAAGTTCCAGCACCACGGCGCGTGGATTGGCCGCCATCGGCCCCACCCATTCGCGCCGGGCGTTGGCGAAATAGCCCGCCGCCTTGGCCTCATAGACCTCGTCCAACACTGCGTTCATGGCGCGGTTGTAGCCGGGTTTCGGGGCTTGGTCGAAGGCGACCGCCTTGCCGTCGGGTGAGCGTTTCCTCCGCCCCCGGCCCTGGGCTAGGCTTGAGGGACTGTGTCCGAAGATCTTGCACAACAGCTGGACGTCCTGGTCCGCGCCCGCCTGGGCGGCGAGGCGGCCAGCGGGCTGACCCGGCTGTCGGCCGGGGCCACCCAGGAAATCTGGCGCTTCGCCATGCTCGCGAACGGGGCCGAGACCCCGCTTATCCTGCGCCGGGCGCCCGGCGGCGTGCGGGTCTCCGAGAGCGCCGTCGGCCTGGAGACCGAGGCCCGCCTGATCGAGGCCGCCGCGCGCCTGGGCGTTCCGGTTCCGCCGGTGCGTCATGTGCTGGAGCCGGACGACGGGCTGGGCCGCGGCTTCATCATGGGCTTTGTCGAGGGCGAGACCCTGGGCGGGCGCATCGCCCGCGGCGAGGCCTTCGCCGCCACCCGCATCTTCCTGGCCCGTCAATGCGGCGAGATCCTGGCCGGCATCCATCGCATGGATCCGGGCGAATTCCACAACCTGCGGCGGGCCACTCCGGCCGACCTGGTGGCGCAATACCGCGAGGCTTATCGAACCATTGGCTGGCCGCGGCCGGTGTTCGAGCTGGCCTTCCGCTGGCTGGCCGACCGCTGCCCGGACCCGCCGGAGCATCCGCGTCTGGTGCACGGCGATTTTCGCAACGGCAATCTGATGGTCGGCGAAGAAGGCGTGCGCGCCGTCCTCGACTGGGAGATCGCCCACGTCGCCGATCCGATGGAGGATCTGGGCTGGATCTGCGTCGGCTCGTGGCGCTTTGGCGTCGACGACAAGCCGGTGGGCGGTTTTGGCCTGCGCGAGGACCTGTGGGCTGGTTACGAGTCGGCCGGCGGCGCGCCGGTGCGGCGCGAGCACGCCCTGTGGTGGGAGGTCTTCGGCTCCCTGCGCTGGGGGGTAATGTGCTCGGGCATGGCCGGGACCTTCCGCACCGTGGACCCCAACGTCGAGCGCGCGGTCATCGCCCGCCGGGCCTCGGAGACAGAGGTCGACCTCATGCGCCTGCTGGCGGCCTGACCATGCAGGACGAGCCTAGGCCCACGGAGATCATGGCTGCGGTGGCCCGCTTCTTGCGTGAGATCGCCGCCCCGGCCGCCAGCGGCCATCTGGCCTTCAACCTCAGGGTCTGCGCCAACGCC